>JALZAW010000423.1 GCA_030948155.1 Candidatus Dormiibacterota bacterium
GAGTACCCCTGATTCGTCGCACCCGTTCTGCAAGATCGGATCGTATTGCAAGCTCCAGAGCTTCGGTGAGTAGCATGCAGGAGTCATCCACGCGGCCTTGTTGGGCGTAAGCCGCGGCGAGGATGATGAGCAGGAACGACCGCTCGCTTGCGAGCGTGGATGGAGTTCGCTTTAGAGGGCCCTCCATAATGCTTATCGCTTCGCTCGAGCGGCCGAGGAGGATGGCCGCGCTGCCCCTGTAGCCCGTCAAGCGGGCCGGCGTCCAGTTGTGGAAGAAGCCAAGATCTCTGGCGGCGACCGTGTGAAAGGCGTGCTCGGCCAATTCCATGCTGCGATCCGAGGAGCGGGGCTCGGCGCACGTGGCATAGTCCTCGACGCGGCGCGAGTGCAGCCAGGTCCATAGCAGGGGAGGCGCCTGGCGCCCCACAGCAGATTCCGCGGCGTCCAGGAGAGCAAGTGCTGTCCGTGGGTCGCCGCCAAAGCCACCGTGGGGCACCGGGGAGTACAGGGCACTGCGAGCGATGAGTCCCATTGCTCGCAGGGGGCCATCGCCCACCTCAAGGGCTAGGCGGTCAGCGTGCGCGAAGTACGCCTCGGCGTCAGCCGCCGATCCTGCGCCACATGGCGGACTCGACGGGGACCGACGTGCCCGGGTACGTCACGGAGGGCCCCGGGATGAGCGCGTTCGTGCTCGCCGGCGGCGCCATCTACCACACTTACTCGACCTCCGCCCGCGGCCTGGAGTTCCTGATGGGCTACTACCCGATCCTCGACCGGGCGCCGAAGGGGCGGAACGAGGACGACTCGGCCCAGCTATGGATCCGCCGACACGACGAGTACGACTCGGAGGAGGAGCGATAGCCGAACGGCCGGGGCGGGCTCCAGCGCAGCAGCGGCCGTCCAGCGTGCCGTATACGCGCAGCGATGAGTCCCAGTCGCTGCGTAGTCATCAGATCGAAATGACCACCGAACGCTCATAGGGAGGGAGGCGAGGACGTCGCAGATCGGGCAACGATGAAAAGCGAGGCACGTATGCCCGGCTTTGAGTACGAGCGTCCTACCAGGCCGCCGTGGGAGGGGACGGTCCGGCTCAGCTGTCCGGCTATCTCGACGCGCTGGCACGGCTGACGTTCCAGACCGGCATCAGCTGGCCCGTCGCTTGGCCGGCTACCTCGACTTGCTTGGCGACTTCGAGGCCACCCGGCGGACCTGCGCCGCCGTGTCGAATTCATGAGAGACGCCGGCACTTGGTACTTCACCACTGACCGGCCCCTGCGCCAGGCCACACTGGCTTGGCCCGGCCCTTGGGCGCTGGCCCGGGCCGACTGGCGGCGTGGTGCACGAACGGTGCTGCTCAAGGTTCTCGTCGGACTGGCGGGGCTGGGAGGTGTATCCAGCGAGCCAAATCAAGGCGTTGGTTCGCAACAGCATCCCGGCCGGTTGGCGCATGAAACGCTGTCTCTGGCCGGTAGCCACCGACTACCAAACCGGCGAGCGCGTCACCTTTGGCGCTCCTGGCGCCCCAGCCGCCTCTGCAGCTCTCTGGGCTGCTGAGCAGGAGCCCGAGGAGGCGGACGCCCGGGCCGCCGGAATCCCGACGACGAGGTGGTTTCCAGCAATCCCTGGCGGCGCTCTGGAAACTCCATTGAGTTGAGCCAGCTGAGCGTGACGAGCAGAGGCCGCAGCCGGTGCCCTGGCCGCCGCCCTCGTCTTACTTCTGGCCCTGGGGTTGAGGTACAGCCTCGCTGCAGAGCAGTTTTTCAGCCGACGACAAAGTCATAGGGAAAGAGGATCCGCCAGGGATTCTCCGGCAGCCTTCGCGTGACTGAATAGGCTCGAAGGGTGCGTTGTTTCATCCGATTCCCCGGGGAAGTGGGCGAAGCGAGTCTTGGCCCGCAGAGGCCGCTCAGCCCGGCCTGCCGACTCCGCCTCCAGCAGGCGTTCCAGGAACTCGACGTAGGTCAGCTCTTCCTTGATGGCCTGTTCGGCGACGGGGTCGAGTACCGTCGCTGGGTCGTGTCCCCGAATTTCGGTTTACGGCCAATGCCGGGTTCCGGTAGGACCTGGGCGAAACGATCGGGACTCGCGCGCCTTCGAGCGAGTCGAGGGCGTCGACAACCTGTACGTGGCACTCCCGTCGCTGGCCGTCAAAGCCTGGGCGAACGCGGAGGATGCGGGTCGGCTGGTCGGGCCGCTCGGCCCCCCCACTCCCCATCGCGCGATCCCGTACGCGGGCGCGCTTTGTGCGAGTAGTGCAAACCGCGAGGATCGAGCCGGCATCGGGTGGTCGACCTGGAATGAGCTGATTGCTCGCCATTCGCCGGATCCGCCGAGCGCCAACGACTCTACGGCGAGTTGGCGAAGCTTGATTGGGCAGGGGGCGGCGCTTGGCCATCACCGGAAAGAGAGGCGACCCGGATCAGGCCCTCCTGCACGACAGACGCGACGAGACCGCCGTCCCGCCTGTAGATCCGACCCATCGCGAGTCCGCGGGCGTCCGAGGCGGCCGGTGACTCCTGGACATACAGGATCCACTCGTCGGCGCGAAACGCGCCGTGGAACCACATGGCGTGGTCCAGGCTCGCGCCCGAAGTGACATCCCGCTCCCAGTCCAAGCCATGTCCCAGTAGTACCTCGTCGAGCAGCGTCATGGGCGTATTCGCTGAGGCTGGCGTCGCCCGCCGTAACCGCCTCCGCCATGAGCTCCAGACACCGCCGCTGGAAGGCCGGATCCGATCCGCGTGCTGAGTCAGCAACCACGCGTTGGCGCCAGCTCTGCCGACTCTCGAGGAGCGCGGCCAGCCCTGGCTCTCAACGACGCCCCTCAGCCAATCCGTGTTCTCGCGGTCGATGTCCTCGACCTACTGGGCGACAGCGTCCGCCTCCGGAGACCCACCCAGGCCCAACTCGATGATGCGGTTGCGACCCTCCTGATCTCGTGCAACCGGGCGGAGAAGCTCCTCGCGAAGGTCCTCGTCGAGGTCCCCGGTCACGGGCGG
>JALZAW010000424.1 GCA_030948155.1 Candidatus Dormiibacterota bacterium
CTCCACGGCTGCCTGAGAAGCCGCCAGCCCTACCGGGAAGACATCGCCTGGCCGCGGGCACTAGAGGTCGCCGCTTGACTTTTACCCCCGTGGGATGTCTAGGGTGGGCGGGGCGTCGGGCGCGCTCAGCACCTCATCCCAGGCGCGGAAGACGCCTCTGCCTCTGCCTCAACCTCGAGCCCCAGTTCGGCGGCCAGCTTGGGCCACCAGGGGTCCTCCTGCCCCTCCAGCTGGCGCAGATAGATGGAGGTGGTGGCCAGGTTGGAGTGGTCGAGGGCGGCCTGTACCGCCTCCAGCGGCGCCTCCACCCGGCGCAGCGCTCGGGCGTAGCTGTGACGCAGCGTGTGCAGGGGCCGCTCGAGTGTGATCCCGGCCAGCTGGGCCGTCTGGCGCAGCTGCTCGCCGATGTACTTGCCGTCCACCGGCTGGTCTCGCCAGCGGCCGGGGAAGACCGCCTCCTCCGGCCGCCGCTCCAGGCCGGCGGCCTCGGCGTAGACCAGAATCGCCAGCCGGACCGGCGGGGGCAGCGCCCGCTGCCGCTCCTTGCCGCCCTTGCCGGTGTAGCGGTAGAAGCCGCCCTCCAGATCCAGGTCGCGCCAGCGCAGGTTGAGCACCTCGCTGCGTCGGCGGCCGGTGAGCAGGTAGGCCAGGACCAGGGCGCGCAGGCGCAGCCCGGCCGAGGAGTCGTCAGGGATGGCGGCCAGCAGCTTGGCCACCTCCTCAGCGCTGAGACCGCGGGCCCGGGCGTAGGGTTCCCGCCGCGGCGGCCGAATGCCCTGGCTGGGGTCGTCTGCTCGCAGGCCTTCGGCGCGGGTCCAGCTGTAGAAGCGGCGGAGGGCGGCCAGCTCGGCGGTCTGGGTCGAGGTCGAGAGCGATCCCTCCCAGTCCCCCCACCTCCCCCGCCGACCGCGGGCCAGGAAGCGCTCCAGGTCCCCCCGCTCCGCTTGCAGCGGGTCAACCTGGAAGGCAACCACCCGCTGCAGGGTGTCCAGGTAGGCGCCGGCGGTGCGCTGGCGGGCGGAGAGCGAGAGGTGGCGGGCGAAGTCGGCGAGGGCCAGCTCATAAGGGGGAATGAGCTGACCCGGTTTGCCCTCGGGGCGCCCGACCGGCGCCTGGGCGGGGAGTGCGCTGGGAGCTGGGGCTAGCGCTCGCTCCCGCTCGGCCACGGGCGCCATCATAGCACCTCTCACTAAGTGGTGTTAGTGGGAGTAGACCGCACGCCACGCAATTTGACAGGCAGTAAAAATCGAGCAGCGGGACTGTCGCAGTCGCCTGACCCGGGATTGAGATGACTGCAGTCACCAGCCGTTTTGCCCTTGATCGTGCCGCAGCAGGCCGATCACGGAGGGGAGCATTTCCCGCCTTGTTTGGTCCCCCTCGGAGGGGCGACCGTGGGTCGCCATCGTGAAGCCCTACTAAGGTCGCCGGACAGGTCCCTCGCCGGTGGCCGTTATAGCAGAACCCGCAGAACCCGCAGAACCCGCTTCCTCAGCATTTGGGACGGTACTTGCGGCTTCGTCTTGCATTTTGGGGCGACAAATATCCCTGTATGTCGCTCGGGAGATAACCGTCGGCCGTTGCGCCCGTGTTGCCGCCTTGGGGTCTCCCGACCAGTGGGTGCCTTCAGCGCCCATGCCGCACCGCGATACGGCGCCGGGGCAACGGGTTGGCGCCGGAGCGCGCCGGCGTGGCCATGCAACTTGTCGGGGTTGCCGGACCGCTACTGGGCGGAAGGCCCTACCCCGCTGGTCGCGGCCTGAGTAGCTGCTCCAGTTCCTCCACAGAGAGCCAGGTCCGACGATCGCCCTCTCGCCGATACCGCTTGAGCTTGCCGTCGGCAAGCATCCGGTAGATCGTCGCCTCGGAGGTCCCGTACCACCTGGCCGCCTCGCCCAAAGGAAGGAACTCGGCTTCGGGACGAGGCCTCACGGCCGCTATTGTCACCATCCCTAGTCCAGATTGCCACTCAGTCTCTCCAAGCCTCGCTGATCCTCTCAGCGTCTCCCACCACCTCTAGAATGGAAGCTGCGGCGGGAGACTTTGCGAAGGGAGGTGACGGCCTAGACGACCGACAAGGCAACCGGGACCGGGCGGCGTAACCGCCCGACGAGCAAGACCCCGCGCCTAGCCTGCCAGCATCAACGCGGGGCCGTTCCAAGAGGAACCTGATGACCGTACCACCCAAGCGGCGAGATGACCGATCCCGCCGGATACCCGATGAACAGCGCGTCCTCGGCTCCTACGAGTTGCAATTGAGGAGTTTGATCGGCGTCCAAAGCCATGCGCGACCGATCGTTGAACGTTTGGAAGGCCAACCAGCGCTGTCCGACCAGGCGGCCTCGATCCTCGATTACATCGACAACTGCAAGCTGGACGACTGGATCGGCGCCGTCAACGCCCTTCGGCTCGCCATGGAGATGGAGCGCAGGTAAAGTCCATGCCGGACCCGATGCTGGTCCTCGGGTCCGGCGCATCTGGCTCCCAGTCGCTCTGTCTTTGGGTCTAAGGGCACGAGACGCCTGGACAGCACTGCAATGGCTGGGCGGGAAGGATTCGAACCTTCGATTTCCCGATCCAGAGTCGTACGCCGTGAAGACCGGCTCTTGGGCCATGCCATCCAATTCCCGTCACTCGCAATCGTCGCCAGTGGCGCTACTACGTTGCGCCTGACACATTTGGTCCTTCCAATCGCGCAGAGAGTCTGTGGGACGACCTGCTACCAATCCCCGGTCTCGGGTGATCCGGGTGATATTGAGTATGCGCACCGAGGCGCGCCGCAACGTGCTGGCGATGGTCGCGGAGTTCGAGGCCGACCTGGCCCGGATGCGGACGGGAGAGGATGAAGGTTGCCAAGGCGAAGGGCCGGCGCGGGGCAAGCAGCCCAAGCTCAGCACCAAGGAGGAAGCCCACCTCGTCGCTCTCCACTGGCGGGAGAGCACACCATCAGCGAACTGGAGGAGCTGTTTCCATCACCCGCTCGACGGCCCAT
>JALZAW010000054.1 GCA_030948155.1 Candidatus Dormiibacterota bacterium
TGGGGACCCCAGCGGACGGGCGGGCGCCCTCCTGGCGCTGATGCCAGCGCTCCATTCCCCGCAAGCGGGGCCCCCTAAGCAAGGGGGCCCGGCGCGCCTCGTCACCCATCATCAGATGGGCTCCCCGGTGCGCCACCCGATCCTCCCACCCCACGAAGTCGTCGACTTCGCGGGGACCCCGGTTGGCACCGCCCGCCTGGAACGGCGGGCTTTGAGCCTGCGGCCTGGCCCGCATCTGACAGTTACAGTCCACTGACGAGCAAGAGTGAATTAGGGGAAAGACTTTGGCAATCAGCTCCAGCGAGATCAGCGAGGTCATCAAGCAGCGGCTTCAGGACTTCGACGCCGAGATGGTGTCGGCGGACGTCGGCCGGGTCATCAGCGTGGGCGACGGCATCGCCCAGATCTACGGCCTGACTGGCGCCATGGCCGGCGAGCTGCTGCAGTTTCCGGGAGATGTGTTCGGCCTTGCCTTGAATCTGGAGGAGGACCAGGTTCGCGCAGTGATCCTGGGCGCCTTCGAGCACATCCAGGAGGGCGACGAGGTTCGCACCACGGGTCGCATAGTCGAGGTTCCGGTAGGACCCCAGCTGCTGGGTCGCACAGTCGACGCGCTCGGCCAGCCGATCGACGGCAAGGGCCCGCTGGAGTCCAGCGAGACGCTGCCGATCGAGACCATCGCTCCCGGCGTTGTCACTCGCCAGCGCGTCAGCGAACCCGTCCAGACCGGGATCATGGCCATCGACGCGATGATTCCCATCGGCCGGGGACAGCGCGAGCTGATCATCGGCGACCGCCAGACAGGCAAGACCTCGATCCTCATCGACACGATCATCAACCAGAAGGGCAAGAACCTCTTCTGTATCTATGTCGCCATCGGCCAGAACGCTGCCAGCGTCGCCCGAGTGAGAAAGACCTTCGAGGACAACGGCGCCATGGAGTACACGGTGATTGTGGCCGCCACCGCGTCCGACCCCGCCTCCCTGAACTACATTGCGCCCTACACGGGCTGCGCCATCGGCGAGTACTTTCGGGACAGCGGCCAGGATGCGCTGATCTGCTACGACGACCTGACCAAGCATGCCTGGGCCTATCGCGAGCTGTCGCTGACGCTCCGCCGGCCGCCGGGCCGGGAAGCTTACCCGGGGGATGTTTTCTACCTGCATTCCCGGCTGCTCGAGCGGGCGGCCAAGCTGAACGCTGATAACAGCGGCGGCTCGCTCACCGCGCTACCGGTGATCGAGACTCAGGCGAACGACGTGTCAGCCTACATCCCCACCAATGTGATCTCCATCACCGACGGTCAGATCTATCTGGAGGCAGACCTGTTCAACTCGGGCCAGCGGCCCGCCATCTCGGTCGGACTCTCCGTCTCCCGGGTGGGCGGCGACGCGCAGATCCGGTCCATGAACAAGGTGGCCGGCCAGATGAAGTCGGACCTTGCCCAGTTCCGGGAGCTGGCCGCCTTCTCCCAGTTCGCGTCTGACCTGGACGCCAATACCCGTCGCCAGTTGGACCGCGGCCAGCGACTCACGCAGCTGCTGGTTCAGAAGCAGTTCGAACCGGTTCACACAGGAGTCCAGGTCTGCACCATCTACGCGGGCACCCGGGGCTTCCTGGACAAGGTGCCGGTCGACAAGGTTCGTGAGTGGAAGAACGGCTTCAGCCGTTTCCTGCTCGCCGAGCGAAAGACGTTTGTCGACGGCATCGAGAGCGATAGGAAGTGGGATGAGGACATCGAAGCCAAGGTCAAGGAAACCATCGATGCCTTCAACCGGCAGTCAGGCGTGGAAGCCTAGTTGCCTGCTGCCCTGATGAGTCCTTAATGGCCTCCCTGCGCGACATCCGACGCCGCATCAGGAGCCGTCAGAACATGCAGAAGATCACCAAGGCGCTGCAGGTGGTCTCGGCGACCAAGCTGCGCCGCGCCCAGCAGGCTGTCGAGCGGACGCGGCCCTACGCGGCCAAGATGCTGGAGGTCTTGCAGACGACGACTGAGAACGCCAGCGAGTACCGACATCCCTTCTTGGACCGGCGGGAGGGCGACAACCGGCTCTACATAGTCATCACTTCAGACCGTGGCCTGGCCGGCGGGCTCAATTCCAACGTGATGCGCGCTGTCAATCGACACCTGCGCGAGAACACTGCGGGCGACGCCAGCTTCGTCACCATCGGACGCAAGGGTCGCGATCTTCTGCTCCGGATGCGGCGGCACGTCGTGGCGGAGGTGAGCGGCCTGCCGGATCGGGCCCCCATCGGCGAGGTTCTGCCGGCCGTCAGCGCCGCGCTGGACGAATACCGGCAGGGAAAGGTGGATCAGATCTATCTCGTCTATTCCCACTTCGCCTCCACCATGCGGCAGGAGCCGACTGTGCGCCGGCTGGTCACAGTCGAGCTGCCCGAGCGCGAGGGGCGAGAGGGGGACGAGCACCGACTGAGCGGCGACTACATCTACGAGCCGGATCCGGAGTCGGTCCTTGACGCACTCCTGCCCAGATATGTGGAGACCCAGGTTTACCAAGCACTCCTGGAGAACCAGGCGAGTGAGCACGCGGCTCGGATGGTCGCCATGCAGAGTGCAACCAACGCGGCAGGTGATCTGATCAAATCCCTGACCCTGACCGCCAACAAGGTGCGGCAGGCGACCATCACGGCTGAGCTGATGGACATCGTGGGCGGCGCCGAAGCCCTGCGCGCCGCAACCGCGTGAGTACAAGGAGAGCAACATGGCGCAGACGGTAGAACACCGGCAGGAGTCGACTCACTCGCAAGCGACCGGCAAGGTCAGCCAGGTCATCGGTGCTGTGGTGGACGCCGAGTTCCCGGCCGGCGAGCTTCCCCAGCTGCTGGACGCGGTCATCGTGGAGCGCGAGGACGGCGGCCAGGTTGTGATGGAGGTGCAGCAGGAGCTGGGCGACAACGCTGTGCGCTGCATTGCCATGGACTCCTCCGACGGCATCCGCCGGGGCGACAAGGTCAAGGCCACAGGCAGTGCCATCTCAGTACCTGTGGGCGTCGAGACACTAGGCCGAATGTTCAACGTCATCGGCGAACCGATCGATGGCAAGCCTAAGCCGGAGGACGTGGCGCTCTGGCCGATCCATCGCCCGGCGCCCACCCTGGCCGAGCAGCGGACTGAGGTGGACATCCTGGAGACCGGGATCAAGGTGATCGATCTCATGTGCACTTTCACCAAGGGCTCCAAGATCGGCCTCTTCGGGGGCGCGGGCGTGGGCAAGACGGTGATCGTGCAGGAGCTCATCCGCAACATCGCTCACGAGCACCAGGGCCGCTCGGTCTTTGCCGGCGTGGGTGAGCGCACCCGCGAGGGCGCTGACATGTACGAGGAGATGCGCGAGGCCGAGGTGCTGGACAAGACCACGTTGGTCTTTGGCCAGATGAACGAGCCGCCCGGTGCGCGCGCCCGCATAGCGTTGACGGGCCTGACCATGGCCGAGTTTTTCCGTGACGAGGAGGGCGCCGACGTCCTCATGTTCATCGACAACATCTTCCGCTACATGCTGGCCGGCTCTGAGGTTTCAGCGCTCCTGGGTAGGATGCCCTCCGCCGTGGGCTACCAGCCCACGCTGGCCACGGAGATGGGCGCCCTGCAGGAGCGGATCACCAGTACGGACAAGGGCTCGATCACCTCGGTGCAGGCCATCTACGTGCCGGCCGACGACATGACTGACCCTGCCATTCAGACGACGTTCGCCCACCTCGGCGCCGTGGTCAGCCTGGATCGCGCCCTGACGGAGATCGGCATCTATCCCGCAGTCTCGCCGCTGGACTCGACCAGCCGCTTCCTGGACCCGCTGGTCGTGGGCCAGGAGCACTACGATGCCGCCCAGGGCGTGAAGCGCACCATGCAGCGCTACAAGGAGCTGCAGGACATCATCGCGATTCTGGGCATGGAGGAGCTCTCCGAGGACGACAAGCTGACAGTTGCCCGCGCCCGCAAGATCCAGCGCTTTCTCTCCCAGCCCTTCTTCGTCGCCCAGCGCTTCACAGGTCGGGAAGGTCGCTTCGTGCCTGTCAAGGAGACAGTGCGTGGCTTCCTCGAGATCATGGAGGGGAAGCACGACGAGCTTCCGGAGCAGGCCTTCTATCTGGTCGGGAGCATCGACGAGGCACGCGAGCAGGCCGAGCGCCTGAGTCAGGCTGGCTAGGGATCTGGTGTGCCAGTAGAGCTTCGGGTCGTCAGCGTCGAGCGCTCCCTGTTCGAGGGCGAGGTGGACGGCGAGGGCCGGCCCTTCCTGGTTTGCCAGGGAAGAGAGGGTGAACTGGGCATCATGCCTCGACACTCGCCGCTGCTCACCTCGCTGCGCCCTGGCGAGCTTCGGATCCGCAACGGTGGCGAGGAGACTTCGCTTTTCGTCGGGGGCGGCTTCCTCGAGGTGCTGCCCGACCGCGTCACGGTCCTCGCCGACGAGGCTGAGCGGACCGACGAGATCGACGAGCAGAAGGCTGAAGAGGCCCGCCGTCGGGCCCAGGAGCGCTTGCAGACCCAGGGCCAGCTCAGCCCGGAAGAGGAGTCGAACATCGCGCTGATCCTGGAGGTGGCGGAGGCCCGCCTGCGTCTGGCCAGGTCTCGCAGCCAGCGGGGCTGAGGCGGGCCGATCCCTACCGAAGCCGGTGATGGGACGGCGTCGGCCCAGCTTCTGATCACCGGCCGCCGCCCCCTGCGCGGTCGTGTGCAGGTGGCCGGCTCCAAGAACGCGGCTCTCGCCATCATGGCGGCGGCGCTGCTCACGCCTGAGCCTGTCCACCTGCGCAATGTGCCGCGGATTCTCGACACTGCGCTGATGGCGGAGATCGTGCAGGCAGTGGGCGGCCGCTCGAAGCAAGATGGTGAGGGACGGATCACGCTGCAGGCCAGGCAGGTCACTGATCGAGTCCCAGCTCCGATGGCGCAGCGGATGCGTGCGTCAATTGTACTGATGGGCCCCCTGCTGGCGCGCACGGGTGAGGCGCGCCTCACCCGGCCGGGTGGAGACCAGATCGGCGCCCGCCGCGTGGAGCAGCACCTTCGGGGATTCCGGGCCATGGGGGCCCAAGTCGAGGAAACCGAGCACGAGATAATTGCCAGGTGCCAGGGCCGGCTGAGCGGAGCTCGCATCGTATTGGACCTGCCGACAGTTACCGGGACCGAAAGCCTGGTGATGGCCGCAACTCTCGCTGAAGGTCGCACGGAGATATTCAATGCGGCTCGGGAACCCCACGTCCAGGACCTCTGCCGGCTGCTCAACAAGATGGGAGCTGACGTGCGGGGCGCCGGGACTGATCAGATAGTGATCTACGGCGGCCGGCGGTTGCGAGGCACTGAGCACCAGATAATCCCCGACTACCTGGAGGCCGGTACTTACGCCATCGCCACCGCCGCCATTGGCGGAGATGTGACAATCGAGGAATGTCCGAACGAGGATCTGGAGCAGGCGTTGCTTAAGCTGGAGGAGGTTGGCGTTCGACTCGAGCAGCGCAATCGCACGCTGCGGGTTCGACGTGACCCGGCGCGGACGCTGCAAGCCGTCGACATGGGCACGTGGGTCCATCCTGGCTTCCCAACCGATCTTCAGGCTCAGTACATGGCGCTGATGACACAGGCGCAGGGAAGCTGTGTCATCTCCGAATACATCTTTGAGAACCGCTTTCAGCATGCGATCGAGTTGAAACGCATGGGTGCCAGCATCGAGATCAGCGGCCGCGATGCCCTGGTGAGGGGGCCCAGCCAACTGCATGGCGCCACTGTGCGGGTCACTGACATCCGCTCGGGTGCGGCGCTCGTCATCGCGGCGCTCTGCGCTGACGGTGTCAGCGCGATCGAGCCGGCCTGGCACCTGGACCGGGGCTACGAGGACCTGGTCGAAAAGTTCGTAGCGCTGGGCGCCGACCTTCAGCGCCTGCCCGCAGCGGTCCCCTCCGCCGTCAAAGGCGTCGAGCCAGCATGAATCACTCAGGCGGTTAGGATGCTCGGCCGCCGCCTGGGCTTGCAGGTCAGCCCCGACCGGGTGAGGGTGTGGCTGGAAGGCACGGGCCTGGTGCTCGACCAGCCGGGATTCGCTCTCTTGGAGCGTCGGACAGGTGCTCTGGTGGGCTTGGGCGAGGAGCCCGCCGAGGGCTCGGTCGAGGCTCAGGTCTTGGGCGGCGGCTGGACCCAGCCGGAGTTGAGCACCCTCAGCCTGGTGGTCGAACACGTGCTGGATCGCTTCGTCGGTCTCCGCTGGCCCTTCCGGCCCGCCTTAGGCATCTGCCTGCAGGGTCTGGTGCCCGCGGCCGCCGCGGTGCGGATCAGTGGCGCCGCGGTGGCAGCGGGAGCCGGCCAGTGCTGGCTGGTCGACGGGCCTCTGGCGGCGGCCGTCGGCGTGGGCCTGCAGCTGGGCAGAGGCGATCTGGAGACGGTGGTCCACCTGCACGGGGCGGGCGCCGAGGTAGCTGTGCTGGACGGCGCGGCTCACCTGGGCGCGGCTGTCTGGCGGGCCGGCAGGCAGGTCGGAAAGAGTCCGACCCGGCAACTGGCGACCATGCTCGAGGAAGTCCACGCCGGACTGACAGACAGGCAGACCCGCCAGGCGCGGGAGCGGGGATTTCACCTGGCCGGCGACCTTTGGCGGTGGCCGGACCTCGCAGCTGAGCTTTCCGACCGGACGGCGCTGCCTGTCCGGATCGCGCCAGAGCCGCTCACCTGCGCGGTCCGAGGGGCAGCCGGGCTGCCGGACGCATTGCCGCCGCTGATGAACTCCCGTTCATTTATTTGATTAGCCTGAAAGTGATGCACCGACCCGTTTCCCCGCGACAACGCTAGTGTCCTGGCGTCTGCGGGCGGCAGTAGCGCTGGCGCTCGTTATCGTGGTGGCAGCCGCTGGGTCCGGCCGGATGGGTCTCTTCACTCGCTGGCACGGCGGTCAAACCGACCCGGTCGCTGCGCAGCACCCCAGCCCGCCGGCGAGCGTGCCTGCGACTTTGCCCAGCGCACCGCCGAGCGGGAAGCCAGCCACCGTGGAGATCGTCGAGCCAGGCCGTTCGCCGCTGCACGTTCCGCTTCTCATGTATCACTACATAAGGGTGGCCAAAGAGCCGCCCGGCACTGTGGGCCACAACCTATCAGTCACACCGGATGAATTTCGGGCGCAGATGGACTGGCTCGCGCAAAACGGCTATCGGCCGGTGACGCTGCGGGATGTCAGCGCGTATGTGGCCAAACTGGGCACGCTGCCCGGCCGCCCGGTAGTGCTCACCTTCGACGACGGCTACGCCGATTTCTACTCGACAGCTTGGCCAGTTTTGCGGGAGCACCATTTCACAGCCGTCGCCTATCTCGTGAGCGGCTTCTTGGGCAGGCCGGGTTACGTCACTGCCGAGCAGGTGGCCGAGCTCGACCGAGCGGGCATCGAGGTCGGCGCCCATACGGTGACGCATGCGGACTTGACTGTCGTCGACGGTGCCCAGCTGACTCACGAGGTGGTCGACAGCAAGAGCTCACTGGAGCAGATCGTCAACCATCCGGTGCTGGACTTCAGCTACCCTTCCGGTCGCCACAATCCCGCAGTGGTAAAGGCTGTCCAGGCCGCTGGCTTCGATACCGCCACGACTACTGTGCCTGGCATCCTGGAGAGCGCCGATAGCCGTTACGCCTGGCCCAGAGTGAGAGTCCAGGCGCAGGAGCCGCTGGCGCGCTTCATCGAGAATCTAGGGCCGCCCGACCCGACAGTTACTGCGTCGTCGCCGCCTGGCTAGGCTCGCCTGCTTTCAGGTGTCCACTAAGGCGATGGGTCGGACGGGCGAGGCCGTCGCTCCCACCAGCTTCAGTGGCAGGCAGACGAACGTGAAACTCCTAACGGCGGCAGCGGCCAGCTCCTCCAGGTAGAGATTCTCCAAGATGTGGATCCCGTGCTGCACCAGCAGGATGGTGTGGCCTGGCAGCGTGCCATAGGCCGGATCGGGCTCGAGCCAGTCCCAAGCCAGGTTGTCGGCGCCGACGGCTCGCGGTCGAAGCTCGGCCAGCCAGCTTGACACGGCCGGCGCCATCCCCGCACCGCGAAGGTAGTGCTCCGGCTCGTGCCAATTCGCGCCGTTGGCGGTGCGGATCAGCACCACGTCGCCGGGGGCGGGCTCGACCCTTTGTTCTGAGGCCACCCGGCGCACGCGCTCGAGCGAGATCCAGCCGGACTCAGCCACCAAGCCCAGGTCGATGAGCCAGCCCCGAGTCAGGATGGGAGCTATCGCATCCGCGCCAAGCAGCGAGAAGCCAAAGCTGCCCTGAGCGGCGACTGCGTCCGCGCCACCATGCAGGCGGCCGTCCCACGCCTGGTGACAGAGGGCGTCGATATGTGTTCCGGAGTGCTCGCTGGCGATCATCACCCCCGAGGCGGAGGTGCGACGCTCTGGGCCCGGAGCGTGGCGCCGGTGGAGCAGGTAGGAGTAGCCGGGTGGCTGGTGAGAGGGGTGGATCGGAGCCTCCTTCCGCCGGGGTTGCTCGAGATCGAACAGGCGCCGGTTTGCGAGAGGCGAGATCACAGTTCTGGTCGATGCTACGGCTCACGAGTCGAGCATCAGCGAAAAGCCGCCAGGACGCGAGCGGCGACGCTCTGGCCCCGCCGCTCAGCCGTCGGTGTCGTTCCTGGCAACAGACCAGCCAGGTTGCGAATCAGAGCTGCTCGGGCGGCATCGGGCACCAGGTCGACTCCGGGGGGCTACGGCCACGGCGCTCAGCGGAGCGGGCGGAGGCCCGCGGCGCCACCTGCCGCGTTCGGGAGTCAGCTGCGGGCGAGGCCGCGGTGAGGAGCATCAGCCGAGGGCCTGGGATGCCTGCGGCCGAGCCCTCACCATTTGCGCAGGCGCCGCCAAGCGGCATCGTCCCCGGCGCCAGAGCGCACCCGCTGGCGATGATATGGCTGTGGAATCCAAGCGTGTACTCGGAGTCAGGGTCGACTGCGTGGACATGGCTGAAGCTCTGGCGGCTGTCGAGCGCCTGATCGAGGCTCGGGGGCCAGTCGGGCTCGTGGCGACGGCCAACCCCGAGTTCATCATGCGAGCGCGTCGCGATCCGCATTTCCGCCAGGTGCTGGAGGGTTCAGCCCTGTGCGTGCCAGATGGCATTGGTCTGGTCTGGGCGCTGCGCCGTCAGGGCGCGGCGCAGCAGGAGCGAGTGGCAGGCAGCGACCTGGTGCCCGCGCTGGCTGAGCTTTGTGCCCGGCGGGGTTGGCGGCCTTTCCTGCTCGGCGCTCTGCCCGGCGTGGGAGCGGAGGCGGCGAGACGGCTGCAGCAGCGCTATCCGGGCCTGCAGGTGGCGGGCACGCACGCCGGCTCGCCACACCCGGCGGACGACTTGGAGAGCCTGCGGCGCATCGAGGTGGCGCGGCCCGATCTCCTGCTGGTCGGCTACGGGCATCCTCGGCAGGAGTTTTGGGTGGAGCGAAACCGGAAAGGCCTGCGCGTACCGGTGGCCATCGGCGTGGGCGGCACCTTCGACTTTCTCGCCGGACGAGTTCGGCGGGCGCCCGAACCTGTGCGCCGGGTGCACCTGGAGTGGTTCTGGCGGCTGCTGCTCCAGCCCTGGCGCATCCGCCGCATGTGGGTTCTACCTGTGTTCGCGCTGGCAGTGGCGCGGAGGCAGGAAGCCTGAGCGGTCAGCCTCCGGTCCTGAGCGTGGTGATCCCCTGCTTCAACGAGATGCGACGGCTGCCGCGCTCGGTGGCCGACGTCTCCCGGTGGCTTCGGGATCGCGGCCAGCCGTTCGAGATCATCCTGGTCGACGACGGCAGCTCCGACGGAACTGGCTCCCTGCAGCGACGGCTGGCCTGCGAGTACCCGGAGATCCGGGCCCAGACGCTGCCCCGCAACCGGGGCAAGGGCCGGGCGTCCGCGGAGGGCGTTCGTCTCAGCCGAGGCAGTCTGGTGCTGCTCTTCGACGCCGATGCGTCCATGCCCATCGAGGAGCTGCCGAAGTTGGAGCTGGCGATCGCCGATGGCGCCGAGATAGCCATCGCTTCCCGCGCCGTGCCCGGCGCGCGGGAGATCGATCAGCCCTTCCACCGCCGGCTGCTGGGTAAAGCGTTCAACCGCCTGGTGCGGGTGGCGCTCCTACCTGGCCTGCGGGACACGCAGTGCGGTTTCAAGCTCTTCCGGGGTGACCTCGCCCGGCACCTCTTCAGCCAGCTGGAGATCGATCGCTTTGCATTCGATATCGAGATCCTGCTCCGGGCTCGGCGCTCCGGTCGCCGTGTGAGCGAGGTGGGCGTGCGCTGGCTGAACTCCGACGCCAGCAGCGTTTCCCCGCTGCGCGATGGTGGCCGGATGGTCTGGGATCTGGCGCGGCTGAGACTGGGCACTGTTGGCCGGACCTGACCCCCCGCGGTGTGAAGCCGCATCTGGAGGTCATGCCCGCGAACGCGGCGGTTGTGGGACGTAAGGTGGCTGGTGGAAAGAGCGCCGGCCTCTCTCTGCCCGTGGCTTCAGTAGGCTTGCCAAGCGTGAGTCAGGAGCCGAAGCCCAAGCTCGTCGACTACTGGCTGCTGGCGCTTCTCACCTTGCTTGCCCTGGTTCTCATCTGGTTCACACTGGGCGGCCAGATCGTCCAGACGCTTCGTGGCACCGCCCAGGCGCTCCAGCTCTAGTTGGTTACTAGTCCTGCCTGAGGAACGCGAGCGCGGCCTCCTTGAAGGCCCTGGCGGGTACTGCACTCATGTGGTCCCGGCCTTGCAACTCGATATAGCTGGCCTTCGGTATCAGGGCAGCGATTGACTTCGCGTCAGCAGCCAGGGGATCGCCATCACCTGAGACCAGCAGAACTCTCACGGCTATCCGGCGCAGAGCCGC
>JALZAW010000425.1 GCA_030948155.1 Candidatus Dormiibacterota bacterium
GCCCGGAAGAGCGTGAGTACGCTGAAGATTTGCGGCGAGCGGAGCCCAACCCGCCGCAAACCGTAGCGCGCACTGACGATCCCAACACCTCAGTCGACCTGGGCTACATGGAGGATCGGGAAGCCGAGCACGACACCGAGGAACTGCGCACAGGCATCGAGGCCAGGACCGTGGATCCGCTGGAGGCAGACCGCGAGGAGGAGCCGCTGCCGGGCTCGTCGGCAGGGCCGCTGCCAGGAGAAGCGCCCTAGTGGGCGCTAAGTAGAGTTCCGGTCCAGGGTTTCGACCCGGGTTTCACTTCAAGGCTTGGATCAGCCGCGTCCAGCTCCCAAGCTCGGCCAGCAGCTCGGCCGGGTCCTCGTAGACGCGGGCGGCCCCCGCATCCTGCAGCTCTGCCCGGGAGGTGCCGCCGCAGACCACCGCCACGGCCGGGAGACCGCAGTCACTGGCGGCCTTCAGGTCCCAGACCGAGTCGCCGACCACCAGGGCCTGATCAGCCCTCAGGCCGGACTGCCGCAGCGCGGCCTCGAAGATGTCGGGCGCCGGTTTGCTCGCGGAGACCTCCTCCGAGCTGACCACCCGATCGATGGCGTCGTCGGCGTCGATCTTGGCCAGCAACCGCTTCATCTCCTCGGGCTTGGCGGAGGTGGCCAATATCACCTGCAGCCCGCGGCCGTGAACGGCGCGAAGGAGCTCAGAGACCTTGGCGAAGGCTTGCGCCTCGTCGCCCAGGTCGCGGTACTGCTCGGTGTGCTTTTCGCTCAGCGCTGGTTGCTCGTGCCCGATGAGCGCCGGGACGAGTTGGTCGGACCCCATTCCGACGGCCCGATGGATCCGGTAAGTCTCGACGTCGTGGCCGGCCTCCCGAAAGGTTCTGGCCCAAGCCAGCGTGTGCAGGTAGGTGGTGTCGACGAGGGTGCCATCGACGTCGAAAATGACGCCGCCGCGTGGCCGTCCTTCATTGCTCGCGCCGGCCACGTCAGCGGTTGGGCTCGGCTTCGCTGATCTGGCCCAGAGCTGACCTGGGGTCTCTTTCCAGTGCGAGATCCCCGAGCGAGACGATGCCCAGCGGCCGGCCGGCCTCGTCCAGCACTGGCAGGCGGCGCACTGCCCGCTCCTCCATCAGCTTCACGGCTTCCTCGACGGGTTGGTCGACTTTGAGGGAGGTGAGGTCGCGGCTGCTGATCTGAGCCAGCACAGTCTGTCCCGGGTCTTGCCCCTCCGCCACCGCGCGTATCACTATGTCGCGATCCGTGACGATCCCGACCACCGTGTCGTTGTCCAGCAGCAGCACATTGCCGACGTCGTGGTTGCGCATGGCCTGCGCCGCTTCGACGAGCGTGGTGCCGGCCTGCAGGGCCAGCGGCTTTTCGGTCATGACGTCTCTGACGGTTCGGGACATGAAGGCTCCTTTTGCAGTGGGCCAATGTTGAGTGAGTCGCTGTCAGGCTACCAGTCCGCTTCTGTGCCCAAAGCTTGCCAGGGCAATTGTTAGCGTCGGCGCTGGAAGTGGCGAAGACGGCCGGGGAGGCGGCTCACAACGAGGCGGTGGTGTCGGCCCCTGAGGCGGCATTCGGCGCGCCTCACCACCGTCCGCAGCAGGCACGTCAAGATCCGAGCGGGTAAATCCGCTTTTGAGTTCTGGAGCAAGTCCGTTAAGGACCATTGGGTGGGTCTCCGCAACGCGCGCGTGGCCCGCCTGGTGAAGCGGATCAAGGAGCTGCCCGGCCAGTGGCCGTTCCAATACGTGGACGGTGACAGCCAGCAGCACGCTTCGACTCCGACGATGTGAACGAGTATCTGCGCGAGATCTCCGGCGGGAATTTCAGCAGTGACTTCCGCACTTGGGCGGCCACGGTGCGGGCGGCCGATGCTCTTCAGGAAATGGAGCAGGTGGACTCGCCATCGCCAGATCCCTTCGATTCTGTAGCATCTGCGCGAGGGAATTGGGTGGGTAATTACACCTTCGCCGGGGGGCTGCCACACTCGTTTAGTCCTGCCAATCTGCTGCTGTGAGCCGCTTTCAGGGTGTCCTCGGCCTCCTGGTCATCTATGCTCTCTGCTTCGCCATCTCGCGTCACCGACGGCAGATAAAATGGCGGACGCTCGCCCTGGGTTTCGCGCTGCAGGTCGCGTTCGCCTTCCTGGTCCTCAAGTGGGCGCCTGGACGCGCGGCGCTGAAGCTGTTCGCCGACCAGATCGCGAAGGTCATCGGCTATACGGAAGCCGGAACATCATTCATGTTCGGCCGCCTACTCCAGGGCCAGGGCACGATATTCGCCCTCAACGTGCTCCCGGTCATCATTTTCCTGGGCGCGCTCATCGGGCTGCTGTACTACCTGCGGGTGATCCAGTGGTTCGTCGACATCGTCGGCGGGGCGATCGCCTGGCTGCTGAAGACCAGCAAGGTAGAGTCGGTCTGGGCCATCACGGTGATCTTCCTGGGCCAGAGCGAGGCGCCGCTGCTCATCGCGCCGTACCTGCCTCGGCTCACCCGGTCGGAGCTTTTCACTGCGATGTCCGGCGGGTTCGCTTCTGTGGCCGGGTCGACTCTGGTTGGCTACTCCCTGCTCGGCGCGCCGCTGCCGTACCTGCTGGCCGCGGCCGTCATGAATGCGCCTGCAATGCTTGTGATCTCGAAGGCGATTTACCCGGAGACCGAGCACGCCGAGGTGCAAGTCGATGTCCGCGGCGTCCGTGACGAGGAGTCGGCCAACGTCATCGATGCGATCGCTCGCGGCGCGCTCAGCGGCGGTCGCCTAGCGGTCATCGTCGGCTGCCTACTCATCGCCTTCATCGCGCTCATTGCCATGGCCAACGGCCTCCTGAGCGGCATCGGCAGCTGGTTTCACGTCAACGACCTGACCTTCCAGAAGCTGCTCGGCTGGATCTTGGCGCCTGCGGCGTGGCTGATCGGCGTGCCGTGGAATGACGCCGCCACTGCCGGCAGCTACCTGGGCGAGAAGACGGTCCTCAAC
>JALZAW010000426.1:0-2360 GCA_030948155.1 Candidatus Dormiibacterota bacterium
CGGCAGTCAGCTCGCGGCCAGCTCGACCCAGCCCTCCTCATCGGCTGGGGTGGCGACCCCGGCCAGCGCCTTGGCCTTGTCCAGCGAGAGCTCGCCGGCCCGGAAGGCGGCTCGGGTCAGCGGCAGAGCCGCCAGCGCGGTGCCGACGGCGATCAGTTCCCGCCCAGTGGGGGAGTCGAAGCCGGCGTAGATGGAGAGCCAGTGAGCGCAGGAGCGGATGCCCGCTCCGCCCCAGGCAGACTTGAGCTCGAAGGCGGCGACGCGCTCGCTGAACTCAGCGGTGGCGGCATGGATGTGAGCAGCCAGCTCGCAGATCGCGTGCGCCTCCGGCTCGTCCGCTGGGTCGTTGCAGAGCGGCCCTTCCATGTCTGTATTCTACCAAACGGATGTTCGCTCAGGCAAGGCCCTCAACCTGCCATGTAAACAGCTGGAGGACAGCGCTGGCCGCATTGGTTTGACCGCAATCGTAACTGGGCAACAGTTCGGTCGGGGCCGAAGTATTCCATCCGTGATTAGCGCCGTGTCGTAGGCGGATCCGCCAGCGGCCAGCGGTTCCGGCGACGTTCGCGGAGTGCTCGGGTATGGGCGGGTCCGGCGGTGAGGGGAGTCGCCAATCAGCTAACGAGTGCCGGGTTGCTGTCGTAGTGCGACCTTGTGACACACTTGTGTAAATCTGTTACAGTCGTGACATGGCAATCCCAACCGACTTGCGCAGCCGTCAGGCTGAGCTTGCGCGGCAATCAATCATCGAGGCCCTGGTGCAGCACCTCAAGGCCGGCGACGTCGATGACGTCGCCATGGAGGACCTCGCACGCGAAGCTGGGCTCTCGCGACGGACTGTGTACCGCTACTTCAAGACCCGCGATGAACTTTTCGCCGCGGCCGGAGAGGCGATCGCCGACCGCATCGGATTTCCGATCGAGGTTAGTGATGTCGGGATCGTCCAGAGCTTCCGCGAAGCTAGCACCGCGCTGGCTCGGGAGCCACAGCTCGCCCGTGCACTGCTCCGCACCAGCACGGGTCGTGGGGTTCGCAGCGGCTATCGAGCGGCTCGCGTTGAGGCGATTCGGCGAGCGGTCGAGGAGGCCACTGGGGATCGGGCGACGCAGGCGATGGTGGGAGCGGCCGGCGTAATCGCATACCTGGCGAGCTCGAACGCTTGGGTCACTGTCCAGGACGAGTCTGCCATCACGGCAGAGGAGGCGCAAGTGGCCGTCGCCTGGGGGATCGAGACGCTGTTGGCGGATTTGAAGCGGCGGGCGCGTCGCATTAGGAGTGAAAGTTGATGGTGAACACGGACACGAATTCCTTCACGTTTCTGGTCGATAACCAGCTCCGGGTCATCGCCTCGGGGGAGGAGACCGGTGCCTACTCAGTGGTCGAGATGGTGATCCAGCCGGGCGGCGGGGGAAACACGCTCCACACCGATCCGTTCCTGGAAACCTTCTATGCAGTCGAGGGCGTATTCGAGGTCACGCAAGAGATTGACGGCCGGCTCGTGACGTCGCAGCTGCGCCCCGGCCAGTCGGTTTCCATCCCACATGGGCAAAAGCACAAATTCGTGGGGGCCGGGGATGGGCCCGGCCGGGTGATCTCCGTCGGGCTGCCGGGCTACGACCGGCTGTTCAGGGCGCTGGCGGAGGCATGGCCGGCGCCGCGGGGCTGGGATCCCGAGCGAACGCCAGCGGCAGTCGGCCCAGTGTTCAAGAGGTTCGGCGTGCAATTCTTCGGGTAGCGACTGAGTACGCCAGGCTGTCAGCGGGCCTCGGAGAGAAAGCCCGCCTGTGAGTCGCCGTACGTGGCCTGGTTCGGTTAGCATCCGCGCCTCGACAGGCGCCGCCCTCGCAGCGGCCGTCCGCTTCTCGCCTCAAAGCGGCGGCTGCCATCATGCTCATGCCCGACCATAAGCGTCGGCGTGCCTCTGCCGCACAGGCACCGGGCAGCCAGGAAAGCAGCCACCCCTGTCCCGGGCGTTGAGAGATCTGCAGCCGCGATGAGACAGTCCCACGCGAGCCGCCGAGGTCGATCGGCAGTCCCCCGTGCTGCCGGAGCTCCGTCGGGGACGAACGCTTGAGCGGCGTAGGCTGTGCGCGTGGGGCGGGCGGCAGCCGGCCCGGTCACCGAAGTGCGAACGAAGCTACTGGCAATGACCCTGCTTCTTGCCCTCGCCGGCCCTGCTTGCATGGAAACCCACCCTCCCGGCGCTCAGGGTGCGCCGCCAGCGACCATCACGGCTGGTACGCCGTCACCCTCGACCGCCCCCACAGTTGGCGCCGACCCCTGCACTGGGCAGTTCAGGCCGCAGGGTCCGCAGCCGGCCTGCCCGCCCAGGTAGACGAAGCGGCCGGCTAGGCCGGCCG
>JALZAW010000426.1:2370-2976 GCA_030948155.1 Candidatus Dormiibacterota bacterium
CCGCTTCCGTCTCATCTATCTGTCGTCATCGCCGGTCGGGATCTGGACACCGGCGGCGTAGATGTCTTGGTCGTTCGCGCGACCTTGCGGATCCGTCCTGCCGCAGAGCTTCGGTGGATTCCCAGGTCCAGTCGCCGTCCCCGGACATAGGAACAGCTCCGGTGAGCGCGTGTCGGACCAGATCGGATATGCCCGCTCAGACGCGTCCAAGCCTGTGTAATCGCCCCAGAAGAGACCGCTGAACTGGGTAGGTGGCGGCATCGAGCTGCTGGTCACCCGCTGGACTGCGAAGTGGCGCAGATCCTCTGAACCCGAGATGCTGAAGTCCGAGAAGCCGGTCAGCTCGTCGTTGCCGTACTGGCGGTCGTAGTAGGAGACGGCCAGGCTGCCGTCGCGGTTGTAAGCCAGCCACTGGAACCACTGGTCGGTTGTCCGCTGACCGCGCGCGACGGTGACACTGGTCAGGTCGCGCGGATCGGCCGCAGAGCCGGTGAAAGTTTTCCCGCCGTCGCTTGAAGTGCTGAGCAGGATGTCGTTGTTGCAGGCGCCGGCTGTTCGGACGCCGGTGTACAGACCTCCCTGGCTGACTGCCACGGAGCCCGTCGG
>JALZAW010000427.1 GCA_030948155.1 Candidatus Dormiibacterota bacterium
CAGATACCAGAGGATGTGCAGGGCGAAGCCCCCGCCTCCGAATATGACCAAGATCAAGGCCAGTATCACTATGGCCGGAACCACACTCGCACCTCCTGGGCGTGTCCACGCCACTCGTTCCTAAGTCTCTTTATACCAGTGCTAGCAGATAAAGTAAAAAGTCGAGGGGAGGGAAGGGCCCATAAGCTGCGCGCCGTCCTCCGGCTGTTGGGCCCGGGTCTCATCACCGGCGCAAGCGACGATGATCCCAGCGGCATCGGCACCTACTCTCAGGTCGGCAGCCAGTTCGGTTTCGGCCTGCTCTGGATGGCCGTGTTCACGTTCCCCCTGATGTCCGCGATACAGGAGCTGAGCGGCCGCATCGCGCTTCACACCGGCGTCGGCTTGGGCGTTTCCCTGCGCCGCAAGTTCCCCAGCTGGCTGGTGGCGATCTGCATCCTGGCCCTGCTGGTCGCCAACACCATCAATGTCGGGGCCGACTTGGGGGCGGTGGCCACCGGCGCCTCGCTCCTCACGCTGGGCCACGTGCCTGAGCTCTGGCTGGTCATCCCGGTCGCTCTCCTGGTCCTCTACATGCAGTTCTTCCTGAGCTACCGGACGGTCTTTCGCATCTTCAAGTGGCTGACCCTGGCCCTGTTCGCCTACGTCGTCACGGGCATCCTGGCCCGGCCACCGGCGCTGCAGGTCTTACGGGCCACCGTGATACCGCACATCGAGCTCAGCCCCGCCTTCCTGGCCGCCGTCGTGGCGGTGCTCGGCACGACCATCAGCCCCTACCTCTTCTTCTGGCAGGCTTCGTCCGAGGTCGACGAGATGACGGCGGCCGGACGGAACACGGAGGCGGCGCGGCGGGGCGTCCACTGGACCGACCTGAAGGCGGCTCGCGCCGACATCCTCATCGGCATGGCCTTTTCGCAGATCGTCATGTACTTCATCATCCTGACGACGGCGACGGTGCTCCACGCACACGGGAAGACCGACATCCAGACCGCTGACCAGGCCGCCCAAGCGCTGGCTCCGTTCCTCGGGCCGTTCGCCTTCGTGGCGTTCGCCATGGGCATGATCGGCACGGGTCTGCTCGCGATCCCCATCCTCTCGGGCTCGGCCGCCTACGCGGTCAAAGAGTTCATGGGCTGGCGGGGCTCGCTGCGCAGCAAGCCCCAGTCCCGACCCCTCTTCTACGGCGTGATCGGGCTGGCGACGCTGGTGGGGCTCG
Organism: Candidatus Dormiibacterota bacterium; assembly: GCA_030948155.1. GTDB lineage: Bacteria > Chloroflexota > Dormibacteria > Dormibacterales > Dormibacteraceae > Dormiibacter. The sequence goes on from JALZAW010000427.1 coordinate 1,217, forward strand.
GGCTGAACTTCCTCCGCATCGACCCCACGCGGGCGCTCTTCTACGCAGCCGTGATCAACGGCCTCGTGGCGCCGCCGCTGATGGTACTGATGGTCCTGCTCGGGTCGGATCGGAAGGTGATGAAGGACAAGGTGAGCGGCCGGCTGAGCCTGACGCTGACTGGGGCGGCGTCGATCGCCATGACGGGGGCCGCGATCGCACTCGTCGCGACAACCGTCCTGGCGCGGCTGCGCTGAGGCGGGCGCGCGCAGCGCCTGCCGAGTGCTAGGATCGGCGCCATTCGCGGCCGGTAGCGGTCGTGCTCGAGGGAGAGGAGGAGCGCCCATGATCAGAACCCTTCGACGTGCTTTGTTGCTGGCTGCGACGGGCCTTGTCGCCAGTTTGGGGCTGCCCGCCGCCGCGGCCAGCCCGCCACAGACCTTCACCGGAGCCCTGGACAAGGCCAACTTCCAGATCCAGGTGCCGAACCACTGGAACGGGACCCTGGTCCTCTACAGCCACGGCTACGAGGTTCCAGTCGCGTATGGCGGCTCGTCCCCAGCCACCGTACCTGTGGATGCGGCCGATCCCGTCAGCCAGCAGTGGCTGCTCGACCACGGCTACGCCCTGGCCGCCTCCGAATACAGCACCCAGGGTTGGGCCCTGGAGCAGGCATTCAAGGACCAGATCGCCGTGCTCGACCACTTCAACACGCTCGGTTTCGGCAAGCCGAAGCGCGTGATCGCCTGGGGCCATTCGCTGGGCGGCATGATCACCGCCGGCCTGTTGCAGCTTCACCCTGAGCGGTTCGCCGGCGCCATCCCCATGTGCGGAGTGGTGGCTGGCGGTGTCGCGGTCTGGAACCAGGGACTGGACGGCGAGTTCGTGTTCAAGACCCTGACGGGTCCGGCGGCCGCCAAACTCAAGATCGTCGACGTACCGCCGCCGCCCGACGCCTTCGCCAACTTCGGGCTCGGCAATACGCTGCTGGAGTCAGCTCAGCTCAGCCCTCAGGGCCGGGCGCGGATCGCTCTCGCGGCGGCCGTGTCGGACACGCCCGGCTGGTTCATCCCGGGCAGCGCGGAGCCGGCCAAAGGTGACTACGCGGCCCGGGAGCAGAACCAGTTTCTGTGGCTGGACAAGGTCGACAACTTCTTCTCGCTCGCCCTGCGCGGCGAGATGGAAGCCCGAGCCGGTGGCAACCCTTCCTGGAACACCGGCGTCGACTACGGCCGCCAGCTCGCCCGCTCCGCCAACCGGGACGAGGTCCAGGCTCTCTACAAGAAGGCGGGCCTCAGCCTCGACGGGGACCTGGACACGCTGGCCGGGGCGGCGCGCATCAGCGCCAACCCGAGCGCGGTCAAGTACCTGGAGCGGAACATCATCTACAACGGCGAGCTCGACCAGCCGGTGCTGACCATGCACACGCAGGGCGACGGCCTCGTCCTGCCCGATGACGAGCAGGCCTACGCCAGCGTCGTCCGCTCCGCGGACAATTCCGATCTGCTCCGGCAGACCTTCGTCCACGCCGCCGGGCACTGCAACTTCACGCCGGCGGACCACATCGCGGCGTTCACGACCCTGATCCGCCGGCTCGACACCGGTCATTGGGGCGACACCACCAGCGCGGCCGACATGAACGCGACCGCCGCCTCGCTTGGCCTCGGTGCGTCGGCCTTCGTCAGCTTCCGTCCCAACCAGTTCCTGCGCCCCTTCGACGTGCGCAACCTCGACCGCGAATGATTGACTGGGAAGGCCGGCCCCCGCTCGGGGCCGGCC
>JALZAW010000428.1 GCA_030948155.1 Candidatus Dormiibacterota bacterium
GGAAACCGAGCACGGCCTCCTTGCCTCGATAGTCCCCGGTCAGGGGACTCCTGCCGCCCACGTGCCAGACGGCGTCATCGGCAAATAGGTTTTGGATCCCCTCCATGTCGGCGTTCGCGAAGGCGGAATAGCCGCGGCGGACAACCTCTGCGTTGGGATGCTCGGCCATTGGTCTCCTCCTTAGAAGCGGCTGGCTCCATCGGCATGCCCAAATTGCGGGCGGCTACATCTTGCCCCAGACCGCGGTGGCTGTCGAGCAATTGAGCCGCTTCCGGTGAGCGACGGGAGGCCTCGGGATCTGCGCCAGCCCTTCTGCGTAGGGCTCCACTTTCCCAGAGCATGCCTAGGACGACAACTACTGGATGGCGCTAGCCCAGCGGCTCTGCTCGGTGAAAAAGCTGTCTACTCCGAGTCTTATCGATAGCATCCTGCCTTTGGTTATGACGCAGTGCATCAATACGAGCCCGCTTGAGCAAAGCTCTCGCTACGACTCTCATCGTTCCTGATCGGAGACGCCCAGGACTGGCGCCGCGATCCTGCGGAGGCGCTGGGGATCAGCCATCGCATCGATCTCGAGGATCCGGCCCTCGGCCACGATGAAGCCCATTACTGCGAAGGGACGCCCGCCGACCACGATGACCGCGCCGGCAGCTCCGTTGACCAGCACCGGGAACACGTGGGCGCCGGCGAGCGCCGCGCCCATGATCGCGCGACCTCGGACGCGCCACGGATGGCCACTGAGTGGTCGGGGTGCTTGGCTCCGAATTCGGCTCGCAACACGATCTCGGGATCGAGCAGGGCGAGCAAGCCGTCAAGGTCCCGCCTCGTGCAGCCGAGAAGAAGGCATCCACGACGGTGCGCTGACGAGAGCGATCAGGATCCGGCGATGGAATCTCAGAGCTCAGGATCCGGCGCCGTGCCCGGCTCGCGAGCTGCCGAACCGCCGCCGGGGTGCGGCCGACCACCGGAGCAATCTCCTCGAAAGGCAGCTGGAAGACGTCGTGCAGCACGAACGCCAACCTCTCTGCCGGACCCAGCGAGTCCAGCACCACGAGAAGTGCGAGGCCGACCGAATCGGCCAGCATGGCCTGCTCCTCCGGCTGGAGCTCACCGTCAGGGCTTACGACAGGATCCGGCAGGTGGACCCCGTAGGACTGTTCTCGCCGCACGTTGCGTGAGCGGAGCATGTTCAGCCGCCACACGGGCGACGATCGTCGTCAGCCAGGCCGCCAGGTTGTCGACATCGCGCGCGCCGGCGCGGCTGACTCCCAGCCATGCCTCCTGGACCGCGTCGTCGGCCTCCGCCAGCGAACCCAGCAACCGGTAGGCAACCGCCCGTAGATGGGTTCGATGCTCCTCGAATCGCTCCGCCAGCCACTCGTTCTCGGCCACTCGTCACATCTCACAGTCGCGAAGTGTCATCAGGGGTGACACTGCAGAGGCGAGCGATGTGACAAGGAGCTAAGAGAGAGATGAGCGTGGGTGGCCTGATCCTCGTCACCGGGGGCACCGGTGGACTGGGCCGGCGGGTCGTCCCACGGCTTCGCGAGGCCGGGCGGGAGGTGCGCGTGCTCGGCCGGCGTGCCCACGACTCCACGCCGGGCATCGAGTACGTCGTCGGCGACCTGGCGAAGGACGCGGGGGTCGAGGCCGCGGTCGAGGGTGCCCACATCGTCGTGCACTGCGCCGGTAGCGGGAAGATCGGCGAGGACTCGGCACAGATCCGCAACCTTGTGCGGGCAGCGGAGCAGGCCGGAGTGCATCATCTGGTGAATATCTCGGTGGTCGGGGCCGACCGGATCCCAGTCGTGAGCAGTGTCGACCGCGCCATGTTCGCGTACTTCGCCTCGCAGCTGGCGGTGGAGCGCACGGTTGCCGAGTCGGGTTTGCCCTGGACCAACCTCCGCGCGACTCAGTTCTATGACGGTTTCATCTTGGTCATGGTTCAGGCAATGGCGAAGCTTCCCGTCATACCCGTTCCAGCAGCCTCCCGATTCCAACCAGTCGATGTCGGCGAGGTGGCAGCCAGGTTGGTGGAGCTCACGATGGGGCCCCCCGCGGGACTGGCACTTGATATCGCCGGCCCCAAGGTCTACGAGGCGGGCGAGCTGCTTCGCGGGTACCTGAAGGCCGTGCACAAGCGCCGGCTGATGGTCCCAGTCAGGATTCCCGGAGGGGCCGCACGGGCCATTCGGGCAGGCGCCAACCTGGCCCCCGATCGCGCCGTAGGTCGGCGCACCTGGGAGGAGTTTCTGGCCGAGTGGGCGAGTTCGTCAGATCGCGCGGTTCGGGGTTCGGCATAACCCTGCAGAGCGAATCCTCGGCGGCATCCAAGGCCTAATGTGGGGCCTCGCTTCAGGCATGCTCTCGCTGCCGCCTCTTATCGACACCATCCAGGGCTTCGCCGTGCCGCGCCGCGTTAGCCGCGCCCTCGTCCGGTCTGCCGAAAGATGAGATCGCGCAGCCGCTCCGCCTCCTCCTGAGTGAAGCCCCCTCAGCTCGTCCACCGAGCAGGTGCTCCGGCGCTCGTGACAGATCAGGGCATCGCCGGTGTCGCATGAGGGCTGCTCGTGTCGGGGAAAGGCCGCCCGCTCGTGTCGCTGACTCCGTCTAAACAGGCTGACCTCTTGAGCTCCGGTACAGCATGCGAACCACTTCGCTCCAATCGAAGCATTTCCGATCTGTCTTTACCGTCGCCCGCCAGGTGCAGGCGTGCGTCTGATCTGCCGGCGACGGGCGAGCCTGGCCAGCATCCGCCGCGCCGCTAGCCCCGTTCGACCACGTCGCACGTGTCTACCGAGGCCGGGGACGGGATCAGCTCGGACCGCTGGTGCGGGAGCAGGGGTACCGCGTTCGCCTCGCGGCTTGCCCGATCCGACGCCTCCAGACTCTCCCAGAACGAAATCGAGAGCCAGGTGCCGTCCTCGCCCCGCGCCCAGTAGACCCCCTCCAGGCCATCCTGTGCCTGGAGGG
>JALZAW010000429.1 GCA_030948155.1 Candidatus Dormiibacterota bacterium
GATGTGCACGTACTCGGCGGAGAGGTCGCAACCCCAGGCCTCGGCTTCACCGCTACCCAATCCGAGCTCCGCGTGGATCTCGATCTCCGCCTGATCGAACGACTTCCGGACCGCATCCAGGTCCACGTCCAGTCCCGCCCCCAAGTCGAAGATGGGCAGCTCCGCGATCTTCAGCCGGAGCCTGTCGAGGGCCAAGTCAGCACCGCTGTAACCCAGCGCGCAGAGGATCCGGCCCCAGTTGGGGTCGCCGCCGTGAACAGCTGTCTTGACCAGGCTGGAGGACGCGACTGTGCGCGCCGCCAGCCGCGCCTGCTCCGAATCGGCGGCGCCGGTCACGCGCACAGTTATGAGCTTGGTGGCACCCTCGCCGTCCTGAGCAATGGAGCGCGCGAGCTCTCGGGCGACAGCGACTATCGCGCCCTCCAACAGTTCTGCTTCGCGCGTCCCCGGTTGCACTGGCTCGTTGCCCGCGGCGGCGTTGGCCAGGACGAGGAAGGTGTCGTTGGTCGAAGAGTCTCCGTCCACAGTCACCTGGTTGAAGCTGCGGTCGGCGACCAGCTTGGTGATTGCCTTGAGCCAACCCGGGGCCACCGCAGCGTCGGTCGTTATGAACGCAAGCATCGTCGCCAGGTTGGGGTGGATCATGCCAGAGCCCTTGGCCATGCCCCCCACGCGCACAGGCACACCAGCCAGCTCCAGCTCGACAGCATGGCTCTTGGGCCGGGTGTCGGTGGTCATGATGGCGCGGGCGGCGAGCTCGCCCTGGTCGCTCCCCAGGCGGCTGCAGGCTTGGGCGATGCCTCGCTTCACGGCTTCCATGGGCAGGTTGCGGCCGATCACACCTGTGGTGCCCACCAGGACCTGGTTGGGATCGAGGTCAAGCCGGTCAGCTGTCTGTTTGGCCATCTGCAGCGCGTCCTTGAAGCCCTGCGCGCCAGTGCAGGCGTTGGCGTTGCCCGAGCACACGACCAAGGCTTGGACCCGGTTGTTGGCGAGGTGAAGCTGGTCGATGACGACTGAGGCGCTCTTCACCCGGTTGGTGGTGAAGACGCCGCCAGCGTCGCAGGCAGATTCGCTGTAAAGGACTGTCAGGTCCTCCCTCTGTTGGCCCCGCAGGGCGCTGGCTCCGGCGGTCAAGGCCTTGATCCCGCAGGCTGCGACACCTGCCTGCCAGCCCCGCGGCGCCGTGAGGCCGCCTTGGATGTCTTGCACCGGCGCAGTCACGGCCACTGCGCGGCCAGCCGCAGGCCTTCTGCCCGCTCGAACCCGAAGGCCAGGTTGAAACACTCGACCGCCTGACCCGCGGCACCCTTCACCAGGTTGTCGATGGCAGCAGTCACGACTGCCTTCGGTCCCTGCTGAGAAACGTTGATGAGGCAGCGGTTGTTGTGCGCGGCAAGCTTGGTGGCAGCCGGCTGGGGAAGCACCCGGGTGAAGGGCTGGCCGGCGTAGAAGTCCTCATAGGCCCTCTCCAGCTCTTCCCGCGAGGTGCTGAGGTCGAAGTAGCAGGTGGCCAGGATGCCGCGCACCATTGGGATCATGTGCGGCACGAAGGTCAGATGCGGCGGCTGTGCCGGCGCCAGCGAGCACAGCTCCTGAGTCAGCTCGGCCAGGTGGCGGTGGCCGTTCACTGCGTAGGCGTGAACGGAGTCGTTCACCTCCGAAAAGTGAGTGCTGAGGCCGGGGCTGCGGCCGGCACCTGACACTCCGGACTTGGCGTCGACAACGATGTCGGAACCGACCAGACCTGCCTTCACGGCCGGCGCCAGGGCGAGGATGGCGGCCGTCGAGTAGCAGCCCGGAACGGCAATCAATCTCGCCTGGGGCAATTCGGCGGCATGGAGTTCGGGCAGCCCGAACACCGCCTGGGCGAGCAGTTCCGGACAGGGGTGGTCCTGCCCATACCAGCGCGGATACTGAGCGCTGTCCCGGAGCCGAAAGTCGGCGCTGAGGTCGATGACACGCACGTCCTGGGCCAGCCACTCGGCGGCCAGGTTGGCGCCCACGTTGTGTGGCAGGCAGCTGAAGATGACGTCGACCAACTCCGGCTTCGGGGCGCCCAGGAAGTCGCCCTCCCGCTCCAGCAGGGGGAAGACCGCCTGGTAGGGCCGGTCGGCGAATGAGCGCGAGGTGAGCTGAGCCAACTCGACGGCTGGATGCAAGTCGAGAAGGCTGACCAGCGTCATTCCGGCATAGCCGTTGGCTCCGGCGACAGCTACTCGAACCCTGCTCATCCCTGCATAAACATACATACCAGCGCATTGTTATGCAGCGTACTGCTGAGACTGGAGACGGTCCTGGTTTCGGCGAGGCATCGCCGGGGGTCCGGCGCTGAGTCTGACCGCGAGCTTGTTTCTCGGGCTGACCCGCGCCGGGCAGGCTGGTTCGGCACTTTGAACTAGCGCCCGGCCGAGAACGCCTTATACACTCGCTGTCGCCAAAATGACGAGTGCCACGACACTGCCGAGCTGGGGCGGCAGGCGCCAGTGTTAAGTGCGAAGGCGCTTCGGGCCACTTACGTCCTGCCCCTCCGCCGCGACCGGTCAGACGCTTCCGACGACGCTGAGCTGGCAGCCTATCTCGCCGGGCTCTCGCCGCATCTCGAGCTGATAGTGGTCGACGCCTCCCCCGAGCCTCTGTACTCCACCCACACCCAACTCTGGGCAGACACCGTGAAGCAGATCCCGCCGGCTCCCGAACTGCGCTGCGCGAACGGCAAGGTCTGGGGTGTGCTCACAGGACTGGCGGCCGCGAGTCAAGAAGCTTTGGTCATTGCTGACGAGGACGTCCGTTATGAGCTGCCTCAGCTGCGCAGGCTCATCGGCGCCCTCGCCGAGGCCGATGTCGTGAGGCCGCAGAACTATTTTTCCCCGCTGCCGTGGCACGCCCGCTGGGACACCGCCCGGAGCCTGATCAACCGCGCCACCGGTGGCGACTGGCCGGGCACGCTGGCCGTGCGGCGCTCCCGGCTG
>JALZAW010000430.1 GCA_030948155.1 Candidatus Dormiibacterota bacterium
CGTGTTGTCCACCTTGTCGCGCCGGCGGTCGAGGTCGGCGGCCAGGTCGTGGGCCGGCCAGCCGCGGCGCCGGCAGAACGCGACGAAGAAGCCTGGCGCGGAGAGGTGGCGGTTCGACGTGCGCGGGCCGCTCCGGCCTCATGCCCTCCAGCACAGCCGCGACGGCGGCAGCGACCAGCTAGCCGAGCAGCTGCTCGGCGCCGAACGCGTGGAACAGGCGGCCGGTGGTCTGGGCCTAGGACGCCGGCTGGTGTCCGCGAGGTCAAGGCTGGGCGAGGACGCCGGTTTGTGCAGGGGCGGGACGTCAGCCACCGCGAGCAGGGTATCGCAGGGAATGAGTCGGTGCCAGCGCGCTGCTGGCGGCCGCCTGCGAGTTCCGCCGGCTCGTCGGGTGTCGCAGGGAATAGGTAATTCCCTGCGACGTAGCCCTGCGACTCAGGCCACCGCCTCGTCTTCCTCCTCGTCAGCGCTCTTGGGGTCGCGCAGCTGGCGCAGCCGGCCTGGCTCGGGCAGAAGCCAACGTCGCGACGCTGCAGTTCGGGCGCGGTATCGATAGGGTGGCGGAGGCTCGGCCGAGGCGGTCGAGCTTCCAGACGACCGCGTGTCGCCAGGCCGTAGCTGGTCGAGGGCTTGGTTTGCGCCGGCCGTTCGTCAAGAGCCCCGCTGGCCCGGTCAACGAAGACTCCGAAGCTGCCCGCCCCTTCAGGCGTCGAGCTCAATGTCAGGGTTCTGGTGGCTTGTGGAAAACTCAGCGAAAGCCCCGGTTTCGAGAGGTTGATACCTGACACGGGTTTGGGGCGCCGCAGCGCAGCAATGGGCGGTCTGCGATTCTGCCTCACAAAACGGTCGTTTTCAAACGCCCGGCAGATCAACTGGTGTTCTCGACGAGACTGCCGACCCCTCGGTCGACAATGTCCTCAAGGGCGGCGGCAGCAGCATCGATATCCATGCTCGGATCCAAACCGGCGTGCAAGAGCACTCCATCGATCACCGCCGCCAGGACGATGGCCAGGGCCTGCCTTTCTTGTTCAGTCCCCGGAAGCCGAGCAGCAAGTAGTCCTCGGTACTGGCGGAGGGCGTCGCCCATCAGATCGCGCAATTCGGTGTTCCGGAAGGCCTGAATCGCCATCTCCATGAAGACACGGCCGCCTGGGCCCGCTGAAAGCTCCCTCAACAAGCGCAGCGTGTCGGCCAGACCCCGGCCTGGTCGCTCCTCATCGACGAGCTTCTGCAGCGCCGGCGCCATGGCCGCAGCGATCCCAGCGCCCGCCGCTTCGATGAGCAGGGCATCCTTGGAGCGGAAGTGGTAGTTGATCAGGGCCGCGTTCACCGCCGCCCTGCTCGCGATCAGGCGAATGCTCACGTTGGCCCATCCCACCTCGCCGATCAGCTCCAGCGTCGCGCTCAGGATCCGCCGACGCGTCTCCTCGCCCCGGGCCCGGGCGGCATCAGCCATAAACCCAACATTGAACACTTGACTTAATCATTCGCTCAACCCTAGCATGAAGGAATGCCTCGAGTTGGTTGGCAATGATGGAGACAGCGGTTGGCGCGGTCGTGAGCGGCCAGACAACGGTTGCAGCCCCGGCCATCGCAACAGAGAAGCTCACCAAGAGATTCGGCGGGCTGACTGCTGTCTCTGAGCTCAACCTTGAGGTCCAACCCGGCGAGGTGATTGGGTTCCTCGGCCCCAACGGAGCCGGCAAGACGACCACGATCCGGATGCTGCTCGGCTTCATACAGCCCACCTCCGGCCGAGCGGCAGTGCTGGGAGGCGTCCCGGCCAAAGACACGGCGCTGCGCCGTCGGATCGGCTACCTGCCCGGCGACTTTCGGATCGACCAGAGCATGACTGGCAACGACCTCTTCACCTGGTTCGGCGAGCTGAGGGGAGGCGTGAGGCGCGAGCGGGCCGATGAACTGATCGCACGGCTTCAGCTTGACCCGAACCTGCGCTTCGGCAGTCTCTCCAAGGGCAACCGACAGAAGATTGGCCTCGTCCAGGCCTTCATGCACGACCCCGACGTCCTCATCCTCGACGAGCCCACCACGGGCCTGGATCCGCTGGTCCAGCGTGAGTTCCTGGACCTGGTCCGGGAGACAGCGGACCGCGGCGCCTCAATTCTCTTCTCCTCGCACGTGCTCCCCGAGGTGGAGAAGGTGGCCTCTCGGATTGCGATCATCCGCGCGGGTCGACTGATCACCATCTCGCTGGTCAGCGAGCTCCTGAACCGCGCCCGCCAGCGGCTCGAGCTGCGCTTCGCGGCACCCCCCTCTGCGAACCTCTTCGATGGCGTGCCCGGCGTCGTCGAGTCCCAGGTTCACGGAACCAGCGTCATCATCCTCGTCGACGGTCCCGTCGGTCCTGTCATGGAGTCGGCGCTGAAGGGGCCCACCCTGCTCAGAGTGGGTAGCGCGGGAGACGACCTGGAAGACCTCTTCATGTCGTTTTACGAACATCGCGTGGCGGAGGACTGAAATGCTGGCGGTGCTCCGACAGGTAGTGTGGCGGCGCCGTCTCGGGACTCTGTGGTGGAGCCTGGGCCTGATCGGCTTTGCCGCGCTGCTGGCCATCGCCTACCCGACTGTTCGCGACAACAGCGAGCTGGACAGAACTTTCGCCGGGCTGCCTCCGAGCGTTCAAGCCACACTGGGGCTTCACTCCGCCACAGCGCTGACATCGCCTGTGGGCTACCTCAACAGTCAATACTTCGCCAACCTCCTGCCCGTGATGTACCTGGTCTTCGCGATCGGTCTGGCGGCCTGGTCGATCGCAGGAGACGAGGCGGCCGGAACACTCGAGCTCCTTCTATCGAACCCGGTGAGCAGGCTCCGGGTTGCCGCCGAACGCGCCGGCGCCCTTGTCGTCTTACTCTCGGTGCTGACTGCCGTCTCGACTGCCACCCTGGCCCTCCTGGCTTTCCCCGTGGGTCTGAACCGGGGCCTGGCGGTGAGTCAGATGGTGG
>JALZAW010000431.1 GCA_030948155.1 Candidatus Dormiibacterota bacterium
GCCTGCCGCCTCCGCCCTCTCGCGAAGTACGTCCAGGTAGGAGTCGGAGATCAGTTGCAGGCCGCGGGTGATCAGCGAGTCGTGGATCTTGCGCTGGCGCTCCAGCTCCTGCTCGTCCTGGTACTCCTCGGGGAGCGTGTACTCCATCTGCTTGAAGCGGACGTCGTGCATCCGGGCCGCATAGACATGGCAGCCGGTCAGGCGAGCCCCCGTCGCCCGGGCGAGGGCCAGGGCGACGTCGATGGCCGCGTTCGAGTGGTCGCTGTTGTCCACCGGGACGAAGAGGTGCTGGTACATCGCCTGCACCGTAGGACCGCCGGCGCCCGGACCGATGTGAGAGCCCTCACCTGGCCCGCGCCTCCCTGGCGCGCGATCCCACCGCCTATGTGACGGCGGTCACAGCGGCGTCCGGCGCCACTCGATCTGGAAACGGGCCGATTTGCGCTGGCGGCGAAAGGACCGGCAGCACAGCGCGGCAGAGTGCCCAGCCGCACCCCATGACGTGAGGGCCGGGCTGCCTCGCCTCGGCGTCCGTTCCCTAGCCGCCCAGGAGCTGGGTGATCTCGCAGAGCGGGCGCGCGATGCCGGCCAGTATGGGTGTGTCCCGAACCGTGGCGCGCCGGCTCTCGGTGGCACGAAGCGCACGGACCAGCTCGGAGAAGGCGAGCAGGTCGTCGGTGTCGTAGGCGACCATGAAGTCTTGGTCGTCGATGCCGAACGAGTTCGCCAGCAGCTGGCGGACACCCGGATACTGATGGCCGACTCGCATGTGCTCGTTCATGACCAGCTGCCGCGACTCCGCTGACTGGAGGTACCAGTCCACGCTCTTGGTGAACGGGTAGACGACCAGGTAGCGCGCCCGGGCGCCGCTGAGCAGCGAACGCTTCCGGGGGTCGTGGCGCTTCACGTAGTGAGAGGGCTGGACGACGCCGAGCAGGCTCTCGGTGACTCGCAGCCACCGTCCCAGGCCCGTTCGCAGCGCCGCGGCGGCCGCCTCCTCCAGGCCCTCGAGCGAGGCCGCGACCCGCCAGACCAGGAGGTCGACCCCGGGCTGAAGGCCGACCATCGAGTAGGAGTGGGTCACGACGCTGGCAGCGCCCTCCACCGCCTGGACGAAGGTGCGCGCATCCTCCCGGCGCTCGGCCTCGGGAAGACGGCGCCAGGCGGGATCGAGGCCGAGCGCGAGCGCGTGGACGTACGGCACCTCGGTTGTGGGGCCTGAGTGGCTGTTCTGCCAGGCCGCCGGGGCCTCGTCCTGCTCGACCAACTCAACGCGAGGCTAACAGCGCCCCGCGCTCGCGGCTGTGACCTCCGTCACAGTCAGCCGGAGGACCCCGCTCCTCCTTTCGACCTATGGGGTGGCGGCCGGTCGCGAAGCCGATCTGAGCAGCTCGTGGACGCGCCGAGCGAGCACCGTCGGCTTGAATGGCTTCTCCATGGTGGCCGTGGCGCCGGCGAGGCGCGCACTTTCCACTCCCTCACGGTCCGCGATCTCCGTCAGCACGAGCACCGGACCCCAGCGAAGCAGCGGCTGGATCAGGGACCGGCCCTCGCCCTCGAGACTCGCGTCGAGAACCACGAGCTGCGGGGCGAACTCGGCAGCCGCCGCCGCAACCCGTGCATGAGTCGCCTCGTGCTGGACCAGGTGACCCTCGCGCCGGAGCTTGTACTGGATGATGCCCGCGATGCTGGGCTCGTCCTCGACCACCAGGATTCTCGCCACGTTCGGTCAGATGAAGGTACGCTGGCGGTCGGCGGCGAGCTGTTGCACCAGGTGCCAGGTGCCGTCCTCTTCCAGAGCCGCCCGGGCGGCCGCCGGAGCCAGGCCGGTGGCTATGACGATGTCGGGGCCCGCCAGCGTCACGCTCCAGCCGCGCTGCTCGGCCCGGCGCACGACCAGGGCCGCCTGCCGGAGCCTCCTTCCCAGCTCCTCTCCGAGCGCTTCCACCTGACCGGCGGCCGTCGGCTGGCTGCCGCTGGCGCCATAGCTTTCGAGCAGGCGCTCGACCCACCGAGGGGGAGGGTTGGACAGCGTCTCGATCTCCGCCTCCGGCGCCTCGTAGAGCCTGAGCCTGAGCGCTGCCATGGCAAGCATCATATGTAGGCGACCGCGCCATCCACCGTGATGCCGCGCGTCCCAACGTGATTAAGCTCACCACCCCTGCTGCGCCGTGAGAGGCGGCGGCCAGGCGAGGCCGAAGTCTGAAGATGAGAGTGGCTGTCCAAAGCGATGCTGCTTGTTCGTCATAGTCCCAGATTCAGCCCGTGGTTCTCAAAGGAAAAACTCCAGTGAAGTACATGGTCATACTCACCCGCGACGCGTGGGAGGAGGCCGGCCCCGAGGAGGAGCAGCAGCGGACCTCCGGCCAGATCGGCGAGTGGTGGGCCAGGCAGGTGGTGCAAGGCAAGGTCGTCGAGGGCCATCAGCTCCAGCCGGCACAGCCGGAGGGACGGCTGGCGCTCCTCGAGCAACAGGACCGGTCGCTCCGGGACCGGCCGGCCATTTCACGGGCTGCCCGCCTTCTCGAACGCGGCCTCCTACGGCGATCCCGGGCCCTACCAGCTGCAGGCCGCGATCGCCGCCGTCAACTGCGAGGCGGCCAGCTGGGAGATCCCCCGACTGGACACAGAACCTCGCTCTCTACCAGGTGCTGGTGCCCTCGATCCGTCACCCGTCGTCAGGCTCAACCGGCGCCATCGCGCTGCGCTACGTCTGGGGTTCCGCGGAGGCGCTGGCCGAGGTCGAGCGGCTACAGGACTCGCCGGGCCACTATCACCTGCTTCATGCGACCCGTGCCGTGCTCCTCCGCGACCTCGGCCGGACCGTCGAGGCTGTAAGAGCTGACATCCTGGCCCCTCGAGCTGACCGCCAACCAGGCGGAGCGGGCCCTGATCGAGGAGAGGCTGACCGGAGACGCCGGCGCCGAGAGGGCGTGAGCAGAACACGACCGGCGCGGATCAGCGC
>JALZAW010000432.1 GCA_030948155.1 Candidatus Dormiibacterota bacterium
CCTCGGTCAGCGAGCTGAGCAGGCGCAATATGAGCAGGGTCCCGAGCACCGCGAAACCGCCCACGACCAGGGGCAGCGCGGCGGCCACCAACCCGCGGAAGACCACGAGCAGCATGATCGCGACGATGGGAGCGGTGATCATCTCGGCTGTGCGGAGATCCCTGGCAGACTGGTCACTGACCTCACTCGCCACGACACCCGAGCCGGTGAACGCCACGGACATGAGCGGTGTGTCCTTCTCATATCTAGCCGAGAGACGCGCGCAGACACTGCGAACGGTGTCTGCATCTCCAGGGACGTAGGCAACTATGAGAGCCTGGCTGCCGTCGGCCGCCCGCAGTGGCGATGCGGTGCCCTGCTCCCAGTACGAAGTGACACTGGCCACGCCTGGTTCTCGCGCCAGCTCACTCGCCAGCGCACGTCCGGCCGCGGCGACCCGCGGATCGTCCACCGCTCCTCGGCGAGCGCTGACGAGAACGACCACGTTGGGCACGCCCGTGTGAAATTCGCGCTCCAACGCGTTCGCGGCGCGACTGGATTGGGAATTCGGATCGGTGAAGCCGCCGGTCGAGAGTTGCTTCTCGACGGAGGCTCCGAAAATGGCGGAGATGACAGCCAGGACAACCCCGCCGCAGACAATCCAACGGTATCTGCGGGCCACCAAACGGCCCATGTGACGCACTAGGAGCGTGTATGATGCCACACGATGCGGCGGACCGCAAGAGGCATGGCTGGCACATGAAAACGCAGGTAGATAAAAATCGCTAGAGGCCACCTGACAAGGTCGTCCCAGCTCCGGGAGAGCCTGTCAGAGGTACCGCTTTTCTCATCCTGCTCCAAGCGAGATCTGCAGATAGTGGCCAGGCACATCCACATCGTGGAATTGCCGCCCGGAACGGTTTTGATTCGTGAAGGCGATGCCGGAGATGCCTTCTACGTACTGTTGGACGGCGAGGCCAGCGTGTCCCAGCACGGGCAACAGATCGCCGTCGTCCAACCTGGCAGCCACTTCGGAGAGCTTGCCCTGCTCGACCCAGCGCCGCGTGATGCCACCGTCACGGCCGGCACCGAGGTAACAGTCGGCGTACTGGGCGCACGAGTATTCAACGCGATAGTGCGCGACGTTCCCGGGATGAACAGCAAGCTGCTGCGCGCGCTGGCACGCCGGCTGCGCGACGCCGATCTCAACCGGTTGGAGGCCGGCACTCGCCGCGACTCTTGAGACGCGGAGTTCTTATTGCCCGGCCGGCGGCCACGGCCCCAGCGGGCGGCCGATCTCCCAGTGGTGTCCGAACGGGTCGACGATCCTTCCGAGGAGCCAGCCGTACTCCTGGTCAGTGACGTCAGCAACCGCGGTTGCCCCGGCCGCCACGGCGTCTCGGAACGTACGGTGAGGATCGGCCACCTTCAACAGCATCCGGACCGAGCCTCCGCCGAGGGATTCCGGACTGAAGTTGGCGTGCTCGGGCGACTCGTCGGAAACCCAGAACTCCGCACCGTCGACGGATAGCTGCACGACCACCTCGTCGTCACCGACGCGGTACATCTCCACCGCACCGAAGGCGGCCTTGTAGAACTCCACTGCCTCCGTCCCCCGCCGAACAGACAGCTGCGGCGCGACGACGGTCCTAAACCGCTCGGCCTGGCCCTGATCTCGGCTCACCGCCGAATTGTAGACGCCCATCTTTCCCTCCCCCGACTGGGGGAGGGCTGGGAGGGGGCTCTCTTGAAAGAGCACCTCTTCTAAAGCCCTTGGCAGCAGATCCGCTCGATCGCCCCCCGCGCCGTTCGGTGTACTCCCCGACTTCGCGGAGGAGAGACTCCTTCCCTCGAGTGCGCAGGAGACGGCTCAGATTGGGTGCCAGAGCCACAGCGGGATGACGCAGAGCCAAAGGGCGCCGGTGACCCAGAACCAGGTCCGCCGCCGAAAGAGCGGCAGCACCAGCACGGCGGACAGCGCCACGGCCAGGCTGGCGCGCGAGGCGCTGGGCCACCACTCGTAGACCGGGTAGTCAAGGAAGACTATGAAGGCCAGCAAGCTCACGGCCAGCAGCAACACCTCTTTGCGCCATGTGCGCCGGCTGACCAGCCACGCCAGGGCGCCCAGACAGATGACGGTCGGCAGGAGAACCGTGATCAGCAGGGTGTGCGAGTGCCGCACGCCGGCGATGAGTCCGCCGAAGGGAACGAGCGTGAAGTCCTGGCTGGGCACGGTCCCGGGCAGGCCCCAGTGATTGACGAAGAGCTTCCAGGCGGCGAAGGGGAGCAGGGCCCCCACGGCAGCTGAGACGGCTCGAACCCAGGGCCAGGTTTGGCGCTCGTGGCGCACCGCCCAGAGATCGGCCAGCAGGAACACGATCGGAAAGACCAGGGTGGTTTCGCGGCCGAGCCCGGCCAGGCCGAAGGCGACACCGGCCCCCAGCGGCGAACGATCACGCAGCCAGACGGCCACGGCGGCGATCCCGTAGGCGAAGGCATCCGCCAGGTCGCGCTCGAGCGAGATCACCTGCCCCGGGTACAGGCCCCAGACAGCGGCCGGCCAGGGCGGCAGCCCGCGGCGTACCAGCCAGCCAGCCACGGCCAGGACCCCGAGCACTATGGCGACCAGGTTGGCCGCGACCAGGCCGTCCGGTACCAGAGAGCGCTGGCCGAGCACGATCGCCCGGGCGGCCATCGGGTAGGCGATGCGCTGAAAGCGGTAGCTGGGATCGTCGATGTAGGGCGCAGCCCGCCCCGGATCCAGTGCGATGAAGTAGTAGAACTGCCCATCGAATCCGAATGGCGTGGTGGCTCCGACCGGCCCCCTGTCGATGGCCGGGCTCTCCGATCCGCGGGTGCCGTGGTTGTCCAGGTAAAGATGGCCGACGAAGACGAAGTCGCGGGCGCTGTGGCCGGTGCGGTACCAGTGTCCCAGCGCAGCCAGGTAGACGGCCAGGACCAGTCCCGCAACCAGGAACG
>JALZAW010000433.1 GCA_030948155.1 Candidatus Dormiibacterota bacterium
CACTTAGAGGAGGACGACGGCGAGGAGCCGAGGCATCCTTACCGGGTAACTGCAAGCGGCATCTGGTGGCTCAGGCCGAACAAGGACGGTGGTGACCCGGTACCGGTCAGGCTGACCAACTTCCAAGCCCGGATCGTGCGTGACATCGTCGAGGATGACGGCTTGGAGACGCGCCACCTTTTCGAGGTCGAAGCCAACCTCCGCGACAGGCCAGCGGCCCGACAGTCAGTCCTTGCTGCTCAGTTCAGTTCACTGGCGTGGGTCCTCGAGCTGCTCGGCGCCCAGGCGATCATCGAAACCGGCAACGCGATCAAAGACCGGGCCCGAGTTGCCATTCAGTACCTGAGCCAGGGCAGCATCGAGCTTGGACATGTGTATACGCATACCGGCTGGCATCGCCTGCCGTCTGGCGAACATGTCTATCTCCACGCTGGCGGCGCGATTGGGAAAGAGGGAGCCCTGAAGCGCATCGAAGTGGCTCCGCCGCCAGCTCTAACCCACTTCCACTTACCCGACCCGCCAAGCGGCCAAGCCGAGCGGGAGGCGTTGCTGGCGAGCTTTGCACTGGCCGACCCTCGGGCGCTGCCCGACCGGCTGAGCTTTCCCGTTCTCGCGGCTGTATACCGGGCGCCGTTGGGGCCGGTAGACACCAGCCTGCTTCTGATCGGTGAGAGCGGGGCTGGGAAATCAGAGCTGGCCGCGCTGGCCCAGCAGCACTACGGTCACGAGCTCGACCGGATGAAGCTGCCCGCCAACTTCCAGAGCACCGCGAACTTCAATATGGGAATCGCCTTCGCCGCGAAGGATGCGCTCCTTGTGGTGGACGAGTTCAAGCCCTCGGGCAACCGTCTCGATCGACAGCGGGCGCATGCTGAGGCCAACCGGCTGCTGACAGCGCAGGGCAATCAGAGCGGCCGAGGCCGGGCCGACCAGGGCGGGTCGCCTCGCGCCGTCCGCGACCCGCGGGGTCTGCTGCTTGTCACTGGAGAGGAGGTGCCTGAGGGTTATTCGGCCAGGGCGCGGGCATTGATCCTGGAGGTCTCGCTCGGGGACGTGGACGGGCTGGGTCTGCGATCAGGGGAGCCCGGTTACCGGGACGAACACCGGGCGCTGACGCAGCTACAGCAAGTCGCTCGGTCGGGCGCCTACGCACGGGCTATGGCTGGGTATCTGCGCTGGCTCGCAGATAGCGCGGAGCGATTGCCGAACCATGTTCGTGAGCAAGTGGCCGAGCTGCGGAACATGGTCCGAGCCAACCACCCTCGGACCGGCAACAACGTGGCTCAGCTGATGGTCGGGATCTCATGCGCGCTCGAGTACGCGAGATCTATTGACGCGATCAGTGAATCCGACGCGAAGAGCTTGCGGGAGCGAGCCTGGAATGCCCTCCTGGACGCTGCCCAGCGCCAGGAAAGTCATCACCGGCACGCTCGTCCAGAGCAGCGGTTTGTGGAGCTCCTGATGTCCGCGATCGGCAGTGGCCGCGCACATGTGGCCGACCGCGATGGCGCCCCGCCCGGCAAGGCGGAGGCTTGGGGGTGGCGGCCACACGTCGTTGGCGCCGCGGACTACGCCGAGAACCGCTGGGAGCCGCAGGGCCTACGGGTGGGGTGGCTGGATGCTGAGGCGCTGTACCTAGACCGTGCGGCCGCCTTCCGTGCCGCTGCCGAGATGGACGTCGAGAACGGGATCGGTGTCAGCGTTGAGACTCTGGTCAAACGGCTCTATCAGGCCGGCCAGCTGGCGACCATCAGCTCTGAGCGAGACGGCAGGCTCACCGTTCAGCGGCGGCTTGAAGGCACCAAGCGCCGCGTCTTACATCTGCGAGTTACCGCCGAAGGGCTTCTTCCTAGGCAAACCGGGGACATCGGGGACGCCGGGGCCACGGCCCGTTCTTTGATTCCGGAGCACGCAGGATCAGGCCCGGATTCCGTCCCCGGTATTGAATTGTCTGGATCCAAACCGGGGACATAACCGGGTACAGCCGTCGTCCCGTCACTGTGGACATCCCCGGTATCCCCGGATGGCTTGTCCCCGGTGGGACGGATGGATGGACCCATTGGCAGTCCGTAGAGGCGGGTCGCAGCACGAGGATTCTGCTTGGATCCATCCCGGCGTCCCCGCCTGCCCCGGTGTCCCCGGTTTGCCGAACAACATGAGTGTCTTCACCAGTCCGTTCGTGACGGGCAACTGAGGAACGGCATCATCCGGTACTGCAAGAATTCAATAGTTCCTGCCTTGTGGCGGAATGCCCATCGGACCAGGCTGGGAGCATGCGTATGGCCGATCCAGGAAACATCCGCTGTCCGGCCTCCATTTGGGCTGGCTCTGGGTATGCGCTGACGCTCTCTGTGTCTGGCCAGACCAGTGGTCAGGGATGCCGAGGTCGGCCGTTCAGTTCGTCCCCCTCCTCCTCGCAAGTCGGTGTGTGGAGAGAGCCCTCAGGCTTTCTCCACCACCGACGAACCGTATTGCGACTATCGTGCCCACACTGGCGTCGATTGCCAACCGGCTAGAGAAGCGCGGCGGGGAGAGGGGTGAGCTTCGGCCCTTTGCCCGCCGATCTTGCCGCCCACACCGCCGAGGACTTTGAGCGGGTGCTCAGGCCCAACGGTCGGGGCCGCGACCATCGACCTGCGCCAGCTCCGCCAAAGCGAGCACAGGAGCAGCAGCTGCGAGTTCGGCGCCTGACCTGGACGGCAGCCGCGGTCGCCGAGAACGACGAGCCAGTACGCGCGGCCCGGATTCGGGCATGGGACGCGGCCCGTCAGCTGGCTCGCCAGAACGCCACGCCGTCTCGCCCTCGTTTCCGTCTTCCCGGCCCACTCAACCGATTGCTTGGAGGCAACTCTCGATGACCTGGTTTTTGGTCGCCCACGAGGCGATCCGCCTGGTGGACATCCCCGGCGGCTACAACCCGAACTCGTCCGGGATTCCGGGCGCCGGCACGCTCATGGA
>JALZAW010000434.1 GCA_030948155.1 Candidatus Dormiibacterota bacterium
CGCCGATCGGCGGGCGGCACAGTCCGAGCACGACCGGGCCTCGATTCAGCACGCGCAGGCGATCGAGGCGAGCTGGGACCCGATCACGGCCGGGGTCTTGCATGGGGTGGGGCTCGGGCTCCTGGTGGCGGTGCCGGCGTTCCTGCTGCTGGGCGCCGGCCTCCTATTTCGGCGACATCTGAGCCTCCCGACCAAGGACGGTCGGGTGGCGATCGTGGGCCTGGACCGGGAGTTGAGTCGGGAGGCGCTGATCCGCTACCAGCTCCGGGAGCTGGCCGGGGTGGCGACCTACGAGGCATTGCCGCTGCAGGCGGAGCAGCCAGCTACGCGGGCTGGCCAGCTTGTGGGCGGTCCTTTAGAGGAGGAAGAGGCCGGTGACTGACAAAAACGCGCACCTCAGGTACATCAATATGCAAACGCTGCAGGGGCAGGCTCTGGCAGGACGCCATGGATGGCGGCAATGACATCCACCACCCGGAGACGCTCACTCTGTACCAGAGACTGCAGGCGGAATCGATTCGAGCAGAGGTCGCGGCCTTGGAGGCAGCGCAGGCGGAGTGGGAAGCTGCCCTACCGGCTGAGGTTCGAGCCGAGATCCGAGCAGAGCGGGCAGCTCAGGCGGAGAGCCAAGCTGAAGCGGACTTTGGGCCGCCCCCAGCCTCAGCGGAGGCGGAGGTAGAGGCGGCGCCGGCAGCGCAGCCGCAAGCTGCCGTATCACAGATCGAGCCGAGCCCCTAGATCAGGTCCGGCTAAGTCAGTCGGCGCAGGGGGAGGGTTTCCCGACGGGGACCTTCCCCCACCAGGCTCTTGAGGGAGCGCAGCCAGGGCCCGGTGATCTGGTCCTGGATCAGGATGCGATGAGCTGGCTCAGCTCCCGGCTCGACGGTGCCGGCGAGGGCTTCCAGAGCCACCACCACATGACGGATGACCGACTCCCAAATCGGCCAGAGTTCGCCGTCCAGGTTGCTGAGCTTGGCCAGGTGTGGGTACTGCGGCGAGCGCCAGCTGAGCCTCTGGCCCTCTACGGTGATGGCGGGGAACAAGAACTCCATCAGGTCGGCGTAGCCGCGGCGGTCGGTGATCGAGGCGCGGCTCCGGCGGTCGTCCTTGTCGATGAGCTGGCGCCCCAGGAGCTCGTTCAGCTCGGGCAGCCAGCGATCCCACCAGCGGCCCTCGGCCAGGATCACCTCGATTGGCCATTCCCAGCGCGGCCCCGGCTGGGCCGGGTGCTCGGGTTCCCCGCGCAAGAGCCGGAGCATGGCTTCGACCTTGGCCGTGGTGACCTGGCCATCGCTGCCAGGAGGTCCGCTCAGGACCTTGCGCAGCAGCTCCCCGGCCACCCGGGTGGCGGGCTGGCCCAGCTCCTGGGCGTAGGCGAGCAGCAGGGCATGCTCAGATTCACCCAGCGTGAGGCCGAACTTGCGAGCCGGCTCGGAGCGGCGGGGTCTGCCGGCTCTCTTGGCCTTCACGGACTGGCCTCCACCTGGGCCTCGGCCTGAGCCTGAGGTGCGGCCTCCGCCGTTCGCTGCACTGACTGTTCCTGCTGAGCCTGCTGGGTCTGCTGGGCCTGGGCCTGCGCCTGCTCCTGAGCGCGAGCCTGCTGGCTGGCTTGGATCTCCTGAGCCCCGGTCTCGATGAGCATGCCGTCGAGCACGCTGGGCTCGCCAGTGACGACGTGAGCCTGGGCCGTCGCTGAGATCCCACGGGTGAGTGCAGCCGCATTCCGGAGATCACCTACGACCACGGTGGCGTTGAGCCCACCTGGCTCTACGTGGTGCATGAAGGGGCCACCCCGGTCCTGCTGGCCCTGGCGAGACTCCAGCGTGCGCTCGACCCAATGTTGGCGAGCCTGGGCGCGCTGTCGGTAGGCGTCGTGAGCGGTGATCACCGTCACCGGCTGCTGCGGCTGGGAAGCCTCCGGAGTCGCCTCCTGACCACGGGCAGGTTGCTGAGTGCTCGCCTCGGCCTGCGGCGGTTCCTGATGGCTCTGGCGCTCCCTGACGAGGGCCTGGATGCGCTCGCGCTGAGCCTGGTCCTGGGCGATGATCAGCCCGCCCTGGTCGGGGTGGCTGATGGCGTGCTCGACCGCCGCTACTTCCGGCTCCGAGCTGTGCTCGAGCCGCCCCAGGTAGCGGTAGAAGCCGAGGGCCTGGAGTGACTGACCGCGCTCGGCGTACATGCGGCCCACCGACTCGGCGGCGCTGCGCGCGGGCATGCTCTCGGGGATCGGTCCCTCCCGCTGTTCACGCGCGAACTGAGCGTCTCGGGCTATCCGCTGCTCACGCTGCGCCAGCTCGTCGATGCTGGGGGGTCGCAGCTGATCGCTGCGGGCCGGCCGGGCGACGGCGGAGACCTCCTCCGGCTCGGGGACTCGACCGGCTTCCTGGCGCGGATTGTGCTCGTAATCGTCGGCCGCTCCGGCCGCCGATGCGTCCCATCCCCGCCGCTCCTGGCCACTCAGCTGGCGCTTGACGCCCACCGGTTCGCTGAGTTGGGACCATTCCCGTGGCTCTCGGGTGGTGACGGCCTCCTTGCGCTCAGAAACCGCACGCTGCTCAATGCGCCGGATGGTCGCGTAGCGGGCCTGATCCTGACGCTCCGCAATGGCGGCGTCGATGGCGTCAAGGAGCTCGCGTCCAGAGACGGCCTCGGCTTGCTGTTGAGCCTCGGCCTCCAGGGTGACGGGTCCCAGCTCACGGTCAGCCAGCTTCTCCAGCTCGAGGTGGGCAGGCTGGGTGCCGAGATCCTCCAGCTCGGACTGCACGGCGTGAATGTGCGTGCCCTCACGGGAGCGGCTGGCCATCACGTAGAGACGCTCCTGGGTGGTCGAGGGTCCGGTGGCGATCTGGCCCACCTCGATCGTCATGCCCTGGGCCTTGTAGACGTGGCGCGCGTAGGCGAGCTCGAGGGGAGCGCTGGCCTCCACCGTCACCAGCCGGTCGCCGGCGGGCTCGTGA
>JALZAW010000002.1:0-20877 GCA_030948155.1 Candidatus Dormiibacterota bacterium
ACAGCCTGCTCAGCGACTCCGCCAAATCCGTCGATCCACTGCTCATCTTGTTCGGAAGCCTACCCAGCTGGAGACGGACTCAAGCTCGTTGGCGCGAACGCCCAGACTCGTCTCCGCGGCCGAGGCGCAAGTGACCTGGGCCAGGGGTTCGTTGAGTAAATTGTGGCAGGCGTCCGAGGGCGTCGATCCGGGCGGCCGAGGCCAAATCCGGGGTCCCGCGAAACCTGAGGTTTTCATGGGGGTGGAAAGGAAAGGGGAGGAACTAGGAGGAGCGCGCTTCCAGCGGGGGCGTACGACGGCGGGCCGGGCCCCTATTCCGGGGTCCCCGCGAAGCCTGCTTCGTTGGGCTGGGTTGACGCTGGCATCGGTGTCCGCAGCCGCAGAATGCCAACGAATCTCTGGCGCAGGACACTAGCTAGACTGCCGTTGGGATGGCCAAGAAAAGCGGAGGCACCCGGCAGCAGGTTCGCCGGGTGGTCAAGCCGAAGCCGCCGGTGCAGCCGGCGGCACCGCAGACACGAACGGAGCAGCGCAAAACGCAGGCGCAATACGTTCGCAGCGGCGGCATGCTCCAGGGCTATGCGCCGAGCTTGGTGGTTCGGATCGGTCTCTACGCGCTGGTCGCGGCCGTCGTCTGCCTCGTGATAGGGTTGGCAATCCTGCTCCTCCTGCCCTATGGCTGGCCGGTGCGAATCGCTGCGGCGATCGTCTGGCTGATCCCGATCGGGCTCATGGCGGCCTTCCTGCTACCTGGCATTCGACTCGCCCGAGCTGACCGGAGCGCCGAGCCGAAGCTGATTCAGGGGCAACTTATGGGCGCCAGCGAGGTGAGTCAGGCGCTCGGCCTGGGCACGCTGATGATCAAGACGCGAGGCGGCCAGGAGCAATTCCTGGTCCAGCCGGAGAAGTTGGCCAAGGTGCCAGGCAATCAGGTGCCCGTGGTGCTGTCTGTCACGCCCAACCTGCGGCACGTTGGCAGCGTTGGCGTCATCGGCCAGCGCTTGATGCCTCGGCCGCCTCAGCCCGTGCCAGAAGTGCTAAAGCGCCTGCGTTTGCTTCCGATAGTCACACCGCTGGCACTGGTGGCCGCCGCCATCCTGGGCGACGACATCATCGCCTTTCTGCCCATCCTCCTCCACCTGGACCTGGGGCACGCCCTGCTCGCTCTGGTGGTTGGCGCTGCCCTGGCGGCGGCGGTGTTCGGCGTCACTCATCTGATCCAGCGACGCGTCTACCAGCAGCTCCAGGGCCTGCTCCCGGGAGGGCTGGGTTGAGGTCTTCTGACGAGGTTCCGATCACTGCTGAGGGACTGGCCGGCGTGAGGAGCGAGCTGCAGGAGCTGACTGAGGTGCGGCGGCCACAGATAGTGGCCAAGATCAAGTCGGCGCGGGAGCTGGGCGACCTGAGCGAGAATTTTGAGTATCACGCAGCTCGCAACGAGCAGTCCTTTCTGGAGACAAGGATCCAGGAACTCCAGCGCATTGTTCAGAACCACGTCCTGATCCAATTGCAGGTCCCGACTGGAGAAGTCCAGATCTCCAGCACAGTGAGGTTCGTCGAAGAGGACAGCCCGGAGGAGTCATACAAAATAGTTGGGCCGGCCGAGGCGGACCCGGCCGCCGGCCGGGTGAGCTATGAGTCAGCCATCGGACGAGCGTTGCTCGGCCGTCGAGCTGGCGATGAGGTCCAGGTGGAGACGCCGACCGGAGGCAGCTACACAGTCCGCATAGTCAGCATCACCTGAGCCGAGCCATGCTCGATCGGCTGCGAACCTGGCTGCGATCCGAGTCGGTTGGAGCCGCGTACCTCACTGACCCAATCTCCATCGCCTATCTGACAGGCCTTCGGATCAATCCACACGAGCGGCTATACGCGTTGGTGGTGACTGCCACCGAAGCGACTGTAGTGCTGCCTGCATTGGAGGAAGCTGGGGCGCATTCGGTGGTGAGGGGGGCGGCGCTGCTGCCCTGGGCAGACGGCAGCGATCCCTGGACCGGGGTAGCCGGGGCGCTGGCCGGGATAGGCGACCGATTGGCAGTGGAGAAGGCCCATCTCAGCCTGGCAGACTGGGAAAAGCTGCGCGGTCTGACGGGCGTCTCAGATACCATCGACGCCGGTCCGACTCTGACTCGATTTCGGGCCTGCAAGTCGCTCCCGGAGCTGGCGGCGCTGGAGCGCGCTGCCCAGCTCACTGACCTTGTCAGTGAGGCCATTTGGGAGCGGCTTCAGGAAGGCATGTCCGAGATCGAAATGGGCAGGGCGCTGGAGGCCTTGATGGGCGAGTTGGGCACCTCCGCAGCATTTGGCAGCATTGCTTTGAGCGGGCCTAACTCCGCTCTTCCCCACGGCCGCCAAACCAGCCGCCGCCTGCAGCGGGGCGATCTTATCCTGCTGGACTTTGGGGCGAGCCACCAAGGCTACGCGGCTGATGTGACGCGCGTAGGTGTGGTCGGGCCGCCCACCCCCGAGCAGGTTGAAATCCACGCTCTGGTGCTGGCCGCACACGACGCCGCTGTCGCCGCGGTCAGGCCAGGCCTGACCGCTGGGGAACTGGACGAGATCGCCCGGGACAAGATCCGGGCTGGTGGTCACGCCGATCACTTCAACCACCGCCTCGGGCATGGGCTGGGCCTGGAGGCTCACGAGCACCCGAGCCTCGATCCCGGCAGCCTGACAGTGTTGGAGCAGGGCATGGTGATCACCATCGAGCCGGGCGTCTACCTTGCCGGCTGGGGCGGCATCCGGATCGAGGATGATGTGGTTGTGGAAGCCGGCGGCGCCAGGCTGCTGACTCGAGCCGACCGCAGCCTGCAGAGCATTTAGTAAGGAGCTCGAGGCGATCGGGAGCGGCCACTTGCCGGGTCCTTGGCAGGCGTGTGATCCGGCTCGTGTTCTGTCAGGCTTGTGCCGCTGGCTCGCCCGGGGCCGGCACGGCTAAATCGCACTAGAAGGAGAGCATCAGCAGTGGATCATCGAATCGTCGGCACCACTATGCCCGTCTTGGAGATGATGTTGCAGCCGGGAGAGATGGTCTTCGCCGAATCGGGCGAGCTGTCCTGGATCTCAATGTCGATAGGGCTTCGCACGGGGACTTCAGTCGGCGGCCAGCAGGGCGGCTTCATGGCGGTCATGGGCCGCGCGCTGGCCGGAGCCACGATCTTCATGACTGAGTACACCTCTCAAGGCGGACCCGGAATGGTGACATTCTGCGCCAAGCTGCCCGGCCAGATCATGCCGCTCCACCTGGGCCAGGGACGCAGCTATCTGGTGCACAGGCACGGCTTCATGTGCGCCACTCCGGGCGTCCAGCTGTCAATGGGCATCAATCAGCGGCTGGGCGCCGGCATCTTCGGCGGCACGGGTTTTCGCATGCAGCGCTTGAGCGGTGAGGGTCTGGCCTACGTGGAGCTTCACGGTGAGGTTGTCCAATACGACCTGCAGGCGGGCAACACGCTCCGCATCCATCCCGGCCACGTTGCACTCTTCGAGGAGAGCGTGGACTTCAACGTCACAACCGTCCCAGGCATCAGGAACGCCCTCTTCGGCGGCAGCGGCCTGTTCTTGGCCACGCTCACCGGGCCCGGCCGGATCTGGCTCCAGTCGATGAGCATGTCACACCTTGCCCACGCGTTGGCTCATTACCTGCCGCGCGAAGGCTCGGGCTCAGGCGTGGGCGGTCTGCTGCAGGGAAACTAGAGGTGCGGCCGAAAAAAACCCGTCCGGATCTTCGGCCCCGGCCGCACCTCTAAGCCATTTCGGGGAGCGGCCCAACCAGGTCGTCCAGCCACAGCGAGATCTCGCAGACGCGCTGAGCAGGACCCGTCTGAACCAGGTGCCCGTCGGGCAGCTGCTCAACGTGCAGCGTCCCTCCCGGCATGAGAACGTCAAGACTTGGCTCAGACCGGCCCGAATGGATGAGGGCGGCCGCGACCGCGCTGGCGCTGGTCCCCGAGGCCAGGGTGTAGCCGGCGCCGCGCTCCCAGATCTCGACCCGTGCGCGATCCCGACCGAGCGGCTCCACCAGCTGCACGTTGGTTCGGTCGGGAAAGCGAGGGTGGTTCTCCAGCAAAGGTCCCAACCGGCGGCAGCGCTCAGGCGTCACGGGCTGCTCGAACACCACGCAATGGGGGTTGCCAACGTCGACCAGCCGACAGCTGACCCGCCCGGCCGGCGTTTCCAGCTCGAGGCAGGAATCAGGCTCGAACCGGGGCGCGCCGATGTCGAGGCGAGATACAACCTCGGGTCCGCGGCGCCGGAGCACGAGGACATCGTTGACACGATCTCGGGTGGCGATGGCCAGGCGACCGGTCGCACCGTGCTCCAGGACCGCATGGCAGGCGGCTACCCGGAGGCCGCTTCCGCTCTTCTCCGCCTCGGACGAGTCGGGGTTGAAGATGCGCAGTGCGAAGGTGGCTGGATCGAAAGCCAGGAGGCCGTCGCTGCCGACGCCCCGGTGCCGGTCGCAGAGCTGCGGCAGCAACTGAACGACGGCGTCGAGCGGAGCCGGCAGGTCGAGCACGAGATAGTCGTTGCCGAGCGCCTGGTACTTGACAAGGTGGAGCCTGGCAGGGGGTGCGCTGGTCATTCCTTAGAATCGTCGAGTATGCGGCACCTCTTTCGCTGGCCGGCCCAGCGTCTGACACACTGCCCGACCTGCTTCTGTAGCTAGTCGGCTCTTCAGCCGACGCTCGCCACCGCGCACCTCGCCGGTGGCTGATCCCTTTCCATCGTTCGTTTCTGGAGCTATTTCATATGTCTGAGACAACCGTCGTCGCCGCCTCGCAGGCGCTGGTCAGCACCGGCTGGCTGGCCGATCATCTAAACGAGCCTGGCTACAGCCTGATCGAGGTCGACGTCGACCCCACCGCCTACGACCGCGGTCACATCCACGGCGCCTTCGGCTGGGACTGGAAACGTGACCTGCAGGACCCCACAGTGAGGGATCTGGCCAGCCGTGAGGCTCTGGCTCGCAAACTTGGCGAGAGCGGCGTCCAACCCGACACCACAGTGCTGCTTTACGGCGACAACAACAACTGGTTTGCGGCTTATGCCTATTGGGCGCTCAAGTACTACGGTCATGACCGGGTGAAGCTGGTGGATGGCGGTCGCGTCAAGTGGGAGGCCGAAGGTCGCCCCTACACAACTGACGGGCCCCAGATTGAGCAGACCAGCTACGCGTTTCCGGCCGGGCCGCACGAGGAGCTCCGGGCCTACAAGGAGGACGTGCAGAGCTCACTGGGCAAGGTTGGCCTGGTCGACGTTCGCTCTCCACTCGAGTTCTCGGGCCAGCTGCTGGCCCCTGAGAACCTGCCCCAGGAGGGCGCCCAGCGCGGCGGCCATATCCCGACAGCTGTAAACGTTCCCTGGGCCACGGCTGTGCAGCCGGATGGCAGCTTCAAGAGCCCCGAGGAATTGAAGCGAATCTACGCCGAAAAGGGCATCACCGGCGAGCGCGAGGTGATCGCCTACTGCCGCATAGGGGAGCGTTCGGCGCACACCTGGTTCGTCCTGCAGGAGCTTTTGGGCTTCGACAAGGTCCGCAACTACGACGGTTCCTGGACGGAATGGGGCAGCACTGTCAGGGCGCCAATCGAGAAGTAAAGGCCGCGGATTCAACTACACGGGAGGTGGCATCGCAGGTCACCTCCCGTTCCGATCGAGACCGCCTGGCCAGGTCGAATTGGCGAGACCGCCGGGTCCGATCATTCCGTCACCACAACCCCCATCGCACGCGTCTCGGCGCTGAGCTGAATCGCGGGTGGTTAGCGACTCGGCCGGCAGCTTAGGGCTGAG
Source organism: Candidatus Dormiibacterota bacterium (assembly GCA_030948155.1). Taxonomy (GTDB): domain Bacteria; phylum Chloroflexota; class Dormibacteria; order Dormibacterales; family Dormibacteraceae; genus Dormiibacter. The sequence continues at coordinate 5,794 of JALZAW010000002.1, forward strand.
GCCGCCCCCGCGGTCAGCGTCTCAGGGACTCCGAGTCGGCTGCTGCAGCGCCCACGTGTTGCCGTCCGGGTCTGCGAAAGTCACGAAGGAACCCCACGGCTGGACGTCGACCTCGCTGGCATTGACTCCTCGGCTGATCAGCTCCTGCCGCGCCTGCTCGACATTTTGGACGACTACCTGCAGGCCTTGCTGCGAGCCCGGCGCCATCTGCGTGATGCCGGTTCCCAAAACGACTGAGCAAGCTGAGCCCGGAGGGGTGAGCTGGACGAAGCGCAGGCCTTCGTGGACCAGGTGGTCGTGGTCGGCGTGAAAACCCACCTGCTCCACGTAGAAGGCCTTCGCGCGATCGACGTCGGTCACGGGAACCGGCACCAGTTCGAGCTTCCAGTCCACGCCTTCCAACACTACTCGGCGACTGTCAGTCTGGCTTCGTAGCGCCACGTCGCGCCCGCGCGATCAGTTAGAGGTTCAGCCCCGCCAGGCCGTGCATCCCGAGGGTGAGCGAGATCTCGCCGCCGTGATGGAGGTCGTGCTCGGCGATATGCCAGACGACCCACTGGCGGGTGCGGACGGACGTCTCGCCCGCCTCGTTAGGGAACGGCCGCTCCACCTCCGCGTCCAGGTCAGCGACCGTCCAGCGCTGCAGGCAGGACGCCAGCAGCGACCCCGTCTCCTCCAACCCCTGAACCAGCTCGGCCGCCGAGCGCCTGGAAACCGCCTCGAGACTGGCGGTCTCCTCGAAGTCGTCCCAGCTGGCGTACCTCTCGGTTCCAGCCTCGTCCAGCCAAGAGTGGGCGTACCTCTCGAACTCGCTGCCGCCCTCGCCCAGGAAGAAGTGGAACCACCACGCCCGCGTAGCGATGACGTGACTTGCCAGCATCCGAACTGACCAGAGCTGCGGAGCCGCCGAAAGGTTCAGCTGGGCGTCGTCGAGTGGGGCGATCGCGGTCACCAGCTTCTCTTGGTAGTCATTCCAGCCGCGGTAGAGCTCAGCTGCGGTCCAGCTGGCGGTTCGTTGCATTCGCTCAGGGTAATGGTTTGCTGGGCATGGTCCACGTTGACGCCAAGCGTCCACTTGGGGAAAGGACGACCTAACCTTCCGTAAGTGTTCTTCCGACGTGCCATCCCCTTCCGCTTCCGCCTTCTTGGGCTCCTGTGCGCCATCATCCCGCTCGCTGCTGCGTGTGGACTGGGGCCGACCGGCCCGGGCGACTTGACGCTCCTGGTGGGGGCTGTCTACCCTCTGTCCGGATCGCAGGCAGAGGGTGGCCGGCAGGAGCTGGCGGGCTTGCGTACCGCTCTAGAGCTGGCGGGCGGAAGTCAGGTCAAGCTCCAGATCGAGCCTGTGCAAACGCCGGCGGGCGCCCGGGCGGCTGTCGACCGGCTGATCGACAGCAGCCATGTCTCGATCATCGTCGGCACCTACGGCAGCACTCTCGCCGAGGCCGCCGCGGCTCGGGCCGATGAGCGGCACGTGATCTACTGGGAGACCGGCGCGGTGGCGGACCTGGTCACCCAGCACCGCCGCTACGTCTTTCGCACAGTGGCGACCGGGAGTTCACTTGGCCGGATCGCGGTTGACTTCACCGGCCGGATCCTGCTCCCGGCAGCCGGCCTCCAGCCAAGCCAGGCGCGAGCCGTGATAGTCAACGTCAACGACATCTACGGGCGGGCGGTGGCGGATGGGGAGGAGCAGCTGGCCGCCGCTACCGGCATTCCGGTCATGAGCCGGATACAGTACGACCCTAACGCCTACAGCGCTGCCGGCATCGCTCAGCTGGTCTGGGCGAGCCACGCCGACTATCTCTGGGATGTGAGCTACATCGCCGATGGGATCGACATCTGGCAGGCGATCCAGACCCGCGGCGTCAAGCTGCGCGGGGCTGTCGGCACCAGCTCGGCGTTCTGCATGGCGGCTTTTGGGCGCAGCTTGGGTGCTCAGGCGGTGGGGGTCTTCGCCGCTGACAAACCTGATGATCAGGTCAATCCCGAGGCGCTCAGTCCAGCGGCGCGTGAGCTGCTCGGCCGCGCCAAGGCAGCCTATGCGAAGCAGGGGCTTGGTTTGGACATGCCGATCCCAGCCCTGGCCGGCTTCGTCGGCGGCTGGACGCTCTTTCACGAAGTGCTGCCCGGCGTGAACGGACAAGTGACACCTGATGCCGTGCGGGAGGCAGCCTACCGGTTGGATGAGCCGGCCGGTACCAGCATCAACGGCGGCGGTGTCAAGTTCGCCGGCTCAGGTGAGCCGGATGCGGGTCAGAATCGTCGCGCACCGGCTGTCGTAGGTCAGTGGCAGGCTGTCAACACGATGAAGGCCGTCTACCCGGCGGCCTTCGCTCGGGCCAAGCCGATAGTGCGGTAGCCGGCCGCGCTGAGTCGAGGCGCTTATTTCGAGAGCGACTGCTGAACCAGCGTGATGTCCATCCAGCGGCCGAACTTGTAGGCGGCGTCTTTCAGTGTCCCCACCTGCTGGAAACCCAGGCTCTCATGCAGGCGCAGCCCTGAACCGTTATCGGCCGCCACGGAGGCTACGACTGTGCGGTGCCCTGCTGACCTTGCCTCCTCCAGAAGTCGGTTCAGAAGCTGGCGCCCCACGCCGCGCTTGTGATAGACAGGGTCGACGTAGACCAGGTCCTCGACCATGTGATAACCCCGCTGCCGCCAGGGCAGCAGCCGAGCCCACCCCGCAACCACGTCATCGTCGACGGCGACAAGTGTGACTGTGCTGCCGTGCTCGTCCCACCAGGCTGCCGCCTCCTCTTCAGAGAGGGGCTCCGAGTCGATGGTGGCGAAGGTTTGGTTGACAGCCCAGTTGTAGATGCCGACGATGGCCGGCATGTCGGCTTTGGTCGCTGCGCGAATCGTGAAGGTCTGACCGGCCGTGCTCATGCAGCTAAGTGTTCCACGTCGGGAGCCGGCGCGCTGCGAAAGGCAATCTGTGGCCTTCCAGGGTCAGTTCGGCGCCGCCCAACCGTGGCCCTCAGCTCGACGAGAGGAAGCTACCGAAGAGCTGGCCGGGTGCACGCTTGGGCAGGCGGTCGATGGGCTGCCGGAGCTCCTTCATCGGTCAGATGCCGCTGGCCGCTGATCGAGATTCCCTTACCCGTCAACATTGGTCGTAGTGGCGTACGCGCTGCGGCAGGCGGCGGCCAGGGCGAAGGTGGAAAGCGCGCTCGCGCCGACCAGAATTGAGAGCCGCCTGGGCAGCCGGTCCTGAACGGCCAGCCAGGCCGACAGAGCGGCGTCACCCGCCTGGCTCCAGGCCAGCCAGCCGGCAGCCGTCCGGACGGCGTCCGGCTGGTTTCGTCTGGCGGCGGCGAAGAGCGCCCAGGCCAGGCCCAGCTCGCGTACAGCGAAAAGCTGCCAGGGCCAGGCTGCGGTCCTTGTGGGTGCGGGCTGGCCGCCGACCCGTGCGAATAATTCCGGCCGGACCAGCGCCCCGGCACCCAGAACGAACCCCAGCCCCGAAAGAAGTCCCAAGCAGGCTCGGGCTCGCTTTCTCCCCAGCAGTTGGCCGAACGTCATCAGCGAGACTGTAGCTGCTTTATGGGACTTACAGCTTGAGGCCTGACTGGCTCTTCATAGATGGCTCGAGTTTGATCTTTCGAGCCTTCTACGGCGTCCCGCAAACAGTGGTGGCGCCGGACGGACGCTTGGTCAATGCGGTCCGCGGCTTCTTGGACACGTTGGCCCGCCTCCTCTACGCCCGGCGCCCGAACCTCTTGGCGGTGGCCAGCGATGAGGACTGGCGCCCGCAGTGGCGGGTGGACCTGATTCCCAGCTACAAGTCGCATCGGGTGGCCGAGCCGGTGCCCGATGCCCTGGAGCCCCAGTTCCCGCTCATCCACGAGCTCCTCGCGGCCGTTGGAGTTGACTTCGTTGGCGTGCCGGAGTACGAGGCGGAGGACGTGATAGCAACCTGGACGGCCAAGGCAGTGGGCACGCGCATCGAGGTCGTGAGCGGGGATCGCGATCTCTTTGCCCTCGTCGGCGACCAGATCAAGGTGCTCTATCCCGAGCGTAAGGGTCTGGCCGAGGTCGACGACGCCGAGCTTCAACGCCGGTATGGGGTGCCCGGCGCGCTGTACGGCGACTTCGCGGTGCTTCGGGGCGACCCCTCGGACGGCTTGCCCGGCCTGCCCGGCGTGGGGCCGAAAACTGCTGCTGAGCTGGTCAAGCGGCACGGCGGCGTGCGCGGTCTGATCACTTCCGGTCGGTACAGCGAGGCGCAGCGTGACTATTTGGAGCGAGCGCTGCTGACTGTGCTGCCTGTGCGGGATGCTCCCGTGGAGCTCCCGCCCGGTCGCCGCGACGCCTATCCCACCAACCCCGAACGGGCCGCCGAGCTGGGTCGCCGATACGGTGTGACCAGCTCGGTCGACCGCCTAGTGGGCGCCCTTCAGAGCAAGCGCTGAAGGACCAGCGGAGTCCCCCCCGAGGCCGGCAGGAGCCCGCCGGCCTGGGACCTGACCCTCAACCAGGTCTTACACAAGGCTGACCTTCCGCAGTGCGCTGCTTTGCAATGCAGCGGCAGGCTGAGGTTATGAACATCCCGAGCGTTTCCCTAGCCACCAAGCTGGCCGCAGGTGCGGTCGGCCTCCTCATCGTAGGCGGCGGTGGCGCTGCAATCATTCACGACCGGCAGAACGGCCAGAACAACGTTCAGGCCGCGGCACCGGCTGCATCCAGCACCCCCTCACCAGGGATGCACTCGCCTGCCACGGCCAAGAACAGCGCTTCCGCTCCTCAGCTGCGCGTGGCGATCAGCACGGCTGAGGCTCAGGTCCTCGGCATCCAGCGCACGGATCTGGTAGCTGATCTGAAGCAGGGCAAGACACTCCAGCAGCTAGCGAGCGACAAGGGCCTGAGCGAGCAACAGTACCGCACCCAATACCAGGCGGCGCTGAAGCCGCTTCTGGATCCGCTGGTCCAGAGCGGAACCCTGACCGCCGCACAGGAGAACAAGGTCCTCCAGGCCAAGAAGATCCCGAACTGGGACGGGGCACTGAGGAAGCCCGCCACCAGCCCGAGTCCCTCGCCCCAGCCTTGAGCCTCCTCCCTTTCCAGGCGGACGCGGAAGCCGGGCTTCTCGCGTCCGTCCCTTTTGCCGTTAGTGATCGGGCTGCAGTTCTCGAGATCTGAGGATCACTGCAAGGAAAGCGCCGGGTAGACCTGGCCGCGGCTGGTTAAATGCTCTAGCGTGCTGTTGAAGATCGGGCTCTGCGCCACTTGTGGTTTCGCCGCTCAACTCAGTGGTGCGCGGAGCGAGTTCTGGTTCTGCCGGCTCTCCCAAACCGACGTTCGCTTTCCGCGCTATCCCCGCCTGCCGGTGAAATCTTGCTCCGGTTATTCGCCAATGCGCCAGGCTGGGGCCGGCGGCAATGACGGTCGGACGGACCGGCCGGAACTGTAGCCAGCCCCGGTTTATCTCGGTAAGGTGGTGAGTCACAGAGCCGAACCGCTCAAAGAGAGCCGGGAGGCGGTCGGGGGCGGTCTTCAAACGGCAATTGGATTCTTGAAACTCAAATGATTGGTATTGGAAGTCCCAGGTTGCGGCGTCCGTGTTGAGGACCCCAACGATCCCAGGCCGAAGCGAGTTGAGAGGGACAGAAGGCCCCGTCCCCGACCCCGCAGCCAAGATGGAGCACTCGCGCGGCTCGGTGGTTCTCGAGGACGCAGTGGCCGGCTATGGCACCCGGATGGTGCTGGACCGGATCACCTGCAGCTACGAGCCCGGCCAGTTCGTGATGGTGACGGGCGCCTCGGGCGCCGGCAAGACGACCTTCATGCGCCTTCTGTACGGTGTTGTTCGCCTGCGTTCCGGAGAGGGCTTTGTGGATGGCATAGATTTGCGCCGGCTCTGGCCGTGGCAGGTCTCCGGGCTCCGTCGACGCCTTGGCTTCGTGTTCCAGAGCTACGAGCTGCTGCCGCATCTGACCGCTCTCGAGAACGTGCGGCTTCCACTTGAGTTGGCCCAATGGTCGATCGAGTCGCCGGAGGATGTCGCCCAACAGGCCCTGAGTCGGGTTGGATTGGCGGACCTCGCTAACCGGCGGCCCGATCATCTCTCCGGCGGCCAGCAGCAGCGAGTCGCCATCGCGCGGGCAATCGCTCATCAGCCGCGCATCCTACTCGCGGACGAGCCGACCGGCAACCTGGACACAATCGCCTCCTGGCAGGTGCTCGACCTGCTGGCGGAGCTGAGTGAGGACGGCATGACTGTGCTCCTCGCCACCCACGATGCCACCGCCCTCCAGCACTTCGACGGAGAGGTGCTGCGCTTGTGAGGTCCGCCTCGTCACCAGCTCTCGCCCGACGGATGGGCCGCCAGCTGAACGCCGTCCGCCGGCATGCCCTGAGCCTCTTGGCTTACTCCTGGCGCTGGCAGCGTCCGCACCTCGTCTCCTGGGCCGGCTCAGTGCTAGTGGTAGGCAGCCTGATGGCTCTAGCAGCCACGGTTCAGCTCACGGTCACGCTGGTCGGCGGCGCGGTCGAGAGGGAGATGCAGTCAGCGTCACAGATTCAGGTCTTCCTGGCCGACGAGGCCAAACCGGAGGACGTGAGCGCGCTGACGGCTCAACTGAAGGCCATGCAGGGGGTAAAGGGCGTGCAGTATCGGAGCAAGGAGCAAGCGGCCAAGCTGGCCAGCCAGGACAGCCAGCTTGCCCCGCTCAGCAGCGGTATCCAGAGCAATCCCTACCCGGCCACCCTGGTCGTCGACGTGCAGGATCCCGCCGCAGGCGGCCGGGTGGCTGCCGCCGCTCAGAAGAGCGCCGCCGCTGACCGTCAGGTGCCCGTCTCCTACACCCCGGAGGATGCTCGCAAGCTGAGCCGGATCCTCGACGTTCTGCGGTTTGGCGCCCTGGCCCTTGATCTCGGCGTAGCGGTGGTCGCCACCATGGCCGCGCTGCGGTTGTTCCGCTCGGAAGCCCGGGCTCGGCGGCAGGAGCTGCGCATCCTGGCCCTGGTGGGCGTCCGGCCGACGGTGCTGCGCGCGCCGCTGCTTTTCCAAGCGCTCAGCGTCGCCCTGGCCGCCTCAGGGCTGACGCTGCTCTCCCTCTGGTGGCTCGGCGCGAGCCTGCCCAAGGGACTCAGCTACGCTCTCCCGTTCCTGACGGTGAGCCATCCCCTCCTCGCCGCCAGAGACATTGGCCTGGTCACAGTGGTGGGCAGCTGTGTTTTGCTCAGTGGCTCGGCATTGCTGGTGCGCGTGCCGAAGTGAGGCGGCTCATCCTGTGTTTCGCGCTCATGTGCGCTCTCTCGCCGGCTGCCGCGGCGGCCGCTTCGCCGCCAGCCTCGCCGTCAGCTAGCCCCAGCCCCAGCCCCAGCCCCAGCCCAACACCGTCGGCCAGCCCCAGCGCGCCAACGACGGCTTCTCCCAGCACCGGCCCCAGCCCCAGCCATAGCCTGTCACCCAGCCCCAGCCCCAGCGCCTCGGCGGCAGGCCCGCTGCCGACACCACCCACTGCCGAGCAAAAGCTGCTGGCCGAGGTGCTGGCGGCGCTCGATCAAGCGCAAGCTGAGCTGAAGGCCGGCGAGAGCCAGCTGGCACCTTTGAACGGTCAGATCGAGGTAGCCCGGGCCCATCAGTCGGCCGCCGACAAACAAGCCGCCCAGGATCAGGCCGAGATCGACTCGCTGCGGAGGGCCATCACCGCCAACGCCCGCCAGCGCTACGAGACGCGGGGGCTCGACCTGCAGCGATTGCTCAACGCGCGCAGCCTCTCTGATGTGTGGGCGACAGCTGCCGAGTCGAGGCTGGTGGCGGATCGTTCGCAGCGCTTGGTGGATAGGCTGCAGTCAATTCAGGCGCGGGATAAGAACTCCCGAAGCGCGGCCCGGAGCGAGTTGAACAAGCTGCTGGCCCAGAGGGGGACTCTGCTGGACCGGCTGACCAAGTTGAAGCAGAGGATCGACGCGCTGAAAGCGTCCCTCCGCGGCGCATCCGACAAGGTGGCCGCCCTCCATGGCTTCAACAACGGCAGCGGCGTGGTCGGCGGGCTGGTGCAGAGCGACTCCGGGGGCTGGGTGCCCACGTCTACCCTGGCCAAGACGACAGGCGCGGCCGGTCAGTGCACCTGGTACGCCGAACAGCTCTGGTACCTCATCTCCGATCCCAACAGCCCTTCAGTGATGGGGGACGGGGCCGATGTGGCGCCGAATCTCGCGAAGGCGACAAGCCGCCCAATCCAGCTCGAGCCCGAGCCCGGAGCGATAGTGTCCTGGGAACGACCGCTGCTCGATCCCTACCACGGCCATGTCGCGTACGTGGCTTCGGTGGAACGGAGTGCCGACGGCCAGATCGTCTCCTACACAGTGTGGGAGATGAACTACGTCGGGCCGTTTCGGGTGGACACGCGCCAGATCCCCTGGTCCGGCACCAATTCCCAGATAGTCTTCCTGGCCCCGCCCCAGCCCATCGACCCGATCGCTGAAGAGGCCGCCGTCAAGCACTGATAATCGGCAGGCACGGAGCCTGGTCCCCAGTCGCCTACGTTCTTTAGCCGGTTACTTCGTGGGCGGCGAGAAAGACGCGGTCAGGGTCGTATCGCGCACGGATTCGGAGCAGGCGCTCGTAGCCTTCCTGGCCGAAGATCGCGACGCCGGCTGCGGGTTCGCCCATCAGGTTCAAGAAGCGGCGGCCCGCATCCCACGGTGCCAGCGCAGCCAGGACGCTCGCGACCGCGGTCGGCACTGCCACTTTGAGCTCGGGATTGACGACCATGCCTACTGCGAAGAGGATGAAACGACCGTCGACTGTCCCGGCCACACCGTGCTGCGGCTGCGCCACGGCAAGGGCGCCGCCGGCGTGGCGGATGTCGACTGCAAGGAGAGGGAGACGCTGATCGGGACCGGCGACTGCAAGCAAAGCTTCGATCGCCTCCGGGGTCAAGTCAGCCAGGATCATGCTGTTCCAGCGCCCCGGCACGGGGTGTTCGGGATCCATGTGAATCTGGGTCAACTCAGAGGCAGGCATCTGCCGAAAGGTGTCGATCTCCGGCCCCAGATCTTTCAGCGGCTGCATGAGCTGAGCACCCTGCACCTCGTCACCGACGAAGGCGCCGTCCACGACGACCAAGGAGCGGCCGCGCAGCACCTCGGGGATGTCCGGTATGGGTGGCAGCCGGAGCAGTCGAGCACAGGTGGTGAATTCGCTTGGCGCGCTTTCTGCCCACCGCCGCCAGGCGCCGAGGACATCGGCGGCTCGCTCGATCGGCCAGAGCAAGGCTCCGGCATAGACCTCGGCCACAGGATAGAGGCCGAACTCGAGAGCGGTAACTGCCGCGAAGCTGCCCCCACCTCCGCGAAGGGCCCAGAAGAGCTCCGGTTCCGTCGTGGCATCGGCGCGGATCATCTCTCCGGAGGCGGTGATCACTTCGGCGGCCAGCACGCTGTTTGCCGCCAGTCCGTAGCGTCGTGAGAGCCAGCCGAACCCGCCGCCCAGTGTGTAACCGATCACGCCGACATCCGGCGATGACCCGGCAAGTCCGGCCAGGCCGCGTTCGCCGGCTGCCTTCCCGACCTCCGCCCAGAGGACGCCGGCCTCAGCGCGTGCCGTCCGAGCCACAGGGTCGATGGTCAGGCCACGCAGCCGCGAGGTCTTGAGCAGGATGGCCGGCTCAAGCGATGCGGCTTCCTCAGCGGCGTGACCGGTGCCCTGCACAGCAACCCGCAGATCGGCGCCACGCGCGTACCTGACGACGAGTGCCATCTCGGCCGCGTCAGCCGGAATCGCGACAGCCGCCGGCTGCTGATCGGCGGCCAGGTTCCAGCCCTGGCGAACGGCGTCCCAGTCGGGGTCACCCGGCAGGTAGAGCTGGCCGCCCAGCTGATCACGGAGGTCTGTCCACTTGATCGGCAGGTGCCCGTTGTGGGTTTTGATCATGGCTGGACCTCCTGACGGGACGAGAAATCAGGTCCGCCCAGTTCCCGCGCCCCGGTGTCTGCTGCGCGCCGGTCGGCGAGGCTTGCGGGGTCGGGCCGGTTGATCATCCGGTACACGAAGACTCCGATCACGCTGGCGGCGACTATGAGCGTGATGTGGAAGGTCCAGTCGATCGCAGCCAGCCCCTGCAAGGTGGTATTGGCACGGTGCATGTTGCTGTGGGGCCACCAGCTGATCAGGCTCCAGCCGACGCTGGCGTAGGTGGCCAGGGTCAGCCAGCGCGGTTGACCCAGCCGCGCTAGGGCCTGGCCACCCGCAAGCAGAAAGGCGACGCCGGCGCCGAAGGCGAGAGACTCGAACACCGCCGGGACGATCAGGAAGGGCAGCAGGCTCGCAGGTGGGACCTGTGCTCCGGGCGGGTCGGGCCAGATGACGCGGGAAAGGATGAACGCCGGGACGGCGAGCCCGATGGACAGCGCGACGACGTACTTCTTGCTCATTGATCTTGCTCCTGGTGGGTTGACTGCATGCCACCCAACCTAGGCGCGCACCAGCGTTAGGGCATCCGAAGGATTACGTAATCGACTACGTAACTTTGACGGGCTCTCCCTGGCTCTGCCAGGCTGCCAGCTGGGTTCGGGAGTGGAAGTCGAGCTTGCCCAACACGCGATCCACGTGGGTCTCCACAGTGCGAACCGAGAGGAACAGCCGCTGGGCGATTTCGCGGTTGGTGAGGCCGGCCGCGACGAGCTTGGCCACCTCCGCCTCGCGCCGAGTCAGGCTCTCGGCGCCTCCGGTCTCCAAGCGCGCAGCGCCACCTCCCTCCGGGATCCCCGCGCGCCCCCCGGCGTCGGCGCCGAGGCCGCCCAGGGCGGCCAGGAACGCCTCAGCCCGGCCGATGTCGGGAACCACTCCGCGCCTGCGGAAGGTGGCCAGCGCGGCCTCTGCCTCGACCGCTGCCGCCGCCTTCTCGCCAGCGCCCGTCAGCGCCCGCGCCAGTTCCAGCCGGATCTGCGCGGTGAGGAGCGGCCTCTCGCGGTGAACCAGGAGGGTCAAGCCGGTCTCCAGCTCCTCGAGCGCGGTGGCGTGTTCACCCCTTTGGATTGCTGTACGCCCCGAGGCCAATCGCGCCAGCGCCCGGATCTCATTGCTGTTGCACTCTCCCTCCAAGGCACGGAGGCGCTGAGCGGCCAGGTCGGCGGCGGCCAGGTCGCCGCGGCGCAGCTCCAGCTCTACCAGTAGGGCCAGCGCCGGGCCCAGCCGCATACAATCGGCGCCAAGACCGCGGATGTAGGAACGCAGCAGTGCCGCTGCGCGGGCATGGTCGCCGAGCGCGACGCTCAAGCTGGCAAGGGCCTGGGCGGCCTCAAACTCGTCCTCGTAGCCTCGGAGTAGCTCAGCGGCATCTTGGTAGCGGCTCTGCTGGATGCGCAGCTCGGCCAGCTTTGCTCTCGCCAGTGCAGTGTGATAGCGGGTCGTGGCAGGCGCGTCGAGCGCCTGCTGGAGGCGGACTTCGGCGCTGTCCAGCCTGCCCCTCATGGCGTCCACCGCGCCATACGCGATCTGGCAGTGAGTGACCAGGATCCCCACCTCCTGGAGTCGGGGGTTGTCTTCGATGGTCCCGCACCACTGTTCAGCGCGATCGTGGTCGCCGGCTCGCTCGCAGGCGGACATCAAGGCGCAGAGCGTAATCCCTCGCATGACCGGGTCTCCCACTTCGCCGGCCGCGATCCCGACCATAACCTCATCGAGGAGTGCGAAGCCTTCGTCGACTCGACCTTGGCAGACCAGGGCGAGCCCTTTGTCGGCCAGGGCTCGGAGTTGAAGCGAGCGATCGTTGAACTCCTGGGCGACGGCCAATGCCAGCTCCGCCTGCTTCAGAAGGTTCCTTGGATCATGCACGTCGCAGCCCACCAACGCGACAGCGTGATAGCCGCGCTCGAGGCAGGGACCGATGTTCTCGAGGTGGCGCCAGCCCCGCTTCTCCCAGGCCCTGGCGCCTGACCGATCGCCGAACACCATGCGCATCCCAGCGATGCCGGTGGTGACTCGAACCGCTGCCACTTCATCCTCCTCAGCAACGCATGCACCGTAAGCGCGTTCCAGTGTCCGCAAGGCATTGGCAAAGGCGCCCATTTGTCGTTCAGAGTTCGCGAGTCGTTCGAGTAGCCACCCCGGTGGCCTGGGGTCAAAATCAACCAGTTCGGAGTAGGTGGCCGTGGCGTTCGCCCAGTCGCCAGCGGCAGCTGCCTTGTCAGCCGCCGCCAGTTTCGCCCCGCGATCCCTCGCCGAGCTAGTGCTTTTCATCTCGAGCGCTGAGAGTCTATTCCGATTTCCAGCCTCGGCAGGTGGAATCCGGAGCCGGAGTCAAGCGATCGCGGCCAACCTCAACGACTCAACCCGTTCCGTTTCAGGGGGCCTCCGGCACATGACGAGTCGGATGAACGACGGCAACTCCGGCATTGCTGGACAGAGTGGATTGGATGGGTGCCTCTACAAGCGGCCAAGGCGGCATTTCCCTATTGCTGCATTAGAAGCAGTCTCTTCCAGGTGGCGGCGAGCCAGGCCTGGAAGCGCTCCGGCTCCCAGCCGCGATCTCGCACCATCAAGAGGAAGAACTCTGGCGAGTTGGTGGCCCAGATCACATCGGCCGCCTCCTCGATCTCCACTTGGAGGCGACCGGTGCTGGCGATATTCGCTGCGAGCAGGCGCATGTTGGCAGCGCGCCGGTCGGCGATCTCTTGCCAGAGGCGCGCCAGCTGCTGGTCGGTGGTCGCGGCGTCGCGTACCAGCGCAACCAGCGGCGCGAGCCGAGTCTGGATCGCGGTGACCGCAGCCGCGTAGATTTCCAGCTTTTGCGCCGCCTCCGGCTCCGCCTGAATCAGCTTGACGTACTGCCTGAGCTCGGCTGGAACTGCCTCGTCCTGCCCCGAGATCGCCGTCTCGATCAGCTCGCGAAACAAGGCTGGCTTCGGTCCCACTGACGCGTAGACGGTGTCCAGCGCGACGCCGGACCGCTCCGCGATCGCAGGCATCGTCGCGGCAACATAGCCGCGCTCAAGGAAGACCTCGCGCGCTGCCACCAGGATCGCGTGCCTCGTTGCCGCGGCGGCGGCCCGCCGGCGGCTGCCGTCGTATCGCCGCTTGACAGCCGGTTCCACTCCTGCTAGTCTACGGCTATTCATCCGAATAGACATCGGACTAATCTAAGGAGGTAGCAATGAGCCTGACGAACGGCAGCAATCACAGAGCCCACTTGGAGGCCTTTCGCCGGTTGATAGTGGAAGGTTTCAGCGGTGGCGACACATCGGTTGTCGACGAAGTCTGCGCCGACGACTTCGTCGAGCATCAGGACGGGATCGAGCCAAACGACCGCGAAGGCCTGAAAGGCGCGATCCGTTTCCTCCACGCCCTGTCGCCTGACATCGAGGTGGAGGTCGAGGACGCGATGGTCAGCGGCGACAAGGTCTGGGCACGGCTGAAGGGTCGAGGCACGCACGGCGGCCAGGTCCTGGGCGGTCCGACCGGACGGCCTTTCGAGATCGCAATCATGGATGTGTGCCGATTCCGCGATGGCAAGATCGTCGAGCACTGGGGGGTCGCCGACCGCCTGTCCCAGATGCAGCAGCTGGGCATTGTCGGTCGCCCCGGCCAACCGGCCGGTGCCGCAATTGAGGAGGCTGGACGTGGGCGACGCGAAGAGGACTGAATCTTTCGGGGTGGTGGTAGTCGGCGGCGGCCAGGCCGGGCTTGCCATGGGCTACCACCTGCGCCGGTTGGGACTTGACTTCGTCATCCTGGATGCGGCAGCACGGGTCGGTCAGAGCTGGCGCGAGCACTGGGATTCGCTGCGCCTGTTCACGCCTGCGCGCTATGATTGCCTGCCCGGGATGCCGTTTCCAGCGGCGGCGAACTCATTTCCTACCAAGGATGAGATGGCCGACTACCTTGAGGAATACGCCCGGCGGTTCGCACTGCCCGTCCGATCGCAGACTCGTGCCGACCGGGTGACCAGAGACGGCGATCGCTACCTGGTCGAGTGCGAAGAAGTCGTCTTTCGGACCACTCAGGTGGTGATAGCGACAGGTGCCCATCCGATCGCCTCGATCCCGGGCCTGGCTGCCGAGGTCGACAGTGAAGTCCTCCAGCTTCACGCCCAGGACTACCGCAACCCAGGGCAGCTGCGGCCCGGTTCGGTGCTCGTGGTCGGGGCGGGCAACTCGGGCGCCGAGATCGCGATGGAGGCGGCGGCAGCTGGTCACGAGACCTGGCTCGCCGGACGTCCGGTCGGACACATTCCGTCTCGGGTCTACGCCTTCGGCGGACGGATCTTCTGGCTCTTCGCCAACCACCTGGTCTCGCGACGCCATCCGCTGGGCCGCCGGCTGCTGGCAAAGATGGCGTCGAGGGGCGGCCCGCTGATCCGGCTGACAATCGATGACGTCACCGCGTCGGGGGTCCGGCTAGCTCCTCGCGTGGAGGGGGTGTCCCAAGGTCGCCCCCGGCTTGCCGACGGCCGGGTGGTGGCTGCAGACAGCATCGTCTGGTGCACCGGCTTCGGTCAGGACTTCTCCTGGATCGACGCAGGCCTCGTTGAAGCGCCCGGGTTTCACCTCGTCGGCATGCCATTCCAGTACAAGCTCGCATCGGCCTTCGTGGGCGGCGTGGGGTCGGACGCGGGGCGAATTGCGCGAAGAATCTCGGCCACGCGTAAACGGCGAGGGCGCGCCAAACATCTTGCCGCGCTTTCCTCGAGCCACTGAGCAAGGCCTACCGAGCAAGGGCAAGAGCACAGTCCGCGGTTTTCCGAGAAGTCGACTGAACCCGAAGTCCGGTGGCCTTTCGGATCGAGTGGACGTTACGAGTTGGCCGATCGGCTCGCCTACTTGCCGCCTGTCACGCCTCCGTCGACAACGAGGCCTGAGGCCATCACGAACCGTGATTCGTCGGAGGCCAGGTAAAGGGCGGCGTAGGCTACGTCCTCCGGCCGCCCCAGGTCGCCGCCCAGCTGGCGCTTGCGGATGGAGGCGTAGCCCTCCTCCGGATCCGCGTACGACTCCTTCAGGTAGCGGTCGACGAAGGGCGTCAGGATGGTGCCTGGCATCAACGCATTGACCCGGATGCCGTGAGGGGCGAGATCCACCTGCATCGACTTGGTCATGGCCAGCACCGCACCCTTGGACGCCGCGTAGGAGACG
>JALZAW010000002.1:20887-31772 GCA_030948155.1 Candidatus Dormiibacterota bacterium
GAGACGCGGCGGGCCAGGCCGATGTCGGCGATGCAGGAGGACATGTTGATGACGCTGCCCGCCTTCCGCTCGATCATGAGCGGCACCACCGCCCGGGTCATCAGGTACACGCCTCGCACGTTGACTGCCATGACCCGGTCGAAGAGATCAGGCTCCGTCTCCAGCACGTCGCCGACGCCGGCGATGCCTGCGTTGTTGAAAAGGACGTCCACCCGGCCAAACCGTTCGGCAGTCCAGCTGGCCAGCGCCTGCGCGTCCTCCGGCTTGGTGACATCGACTCGGCGCGGTTCGGCTGCGCCACCGGCGCCGGTGATCTCGGCGGCTGTGGAGCCCGCGCTAGCCTCGTCTACGTCGCTCGCCACCACTGTCGCGCCCTCGCGGCCGAAGAGCAAGGCGGACGCCCGACCGATGCCTGACCCGGCTCCGGTGATGACACAGACCTTGTTCTCCAACCTCACGGCACCTACCCCTCCTCGCAACTAGGCGGATTCCCTCGCCGACAGGCTCCGCCATGTGGGACCGTCGGGATACGCGTACTGAGTCAGCGACTCCGCCTTCATCTCGATGCTGTAGCCCGGCGCGAGCGGCGCCTCGTAATGGCCGTGCGAGATGTGACACGGGTCGACGAAGTGCTCATGCAGGTGATCGACGAACTCGCAGATGCGGTTCTCCAGCGAGGCGCCGACGGCGATGTAGTCGAAGATCGCCAGGTGCTGGACGTATTCGCAGAGGCCCACCCCGCCGGCGTGCGGGCAGACCGGGACGCCGAACCTCGCCGCCAGGAGGAGCACCGCCAACACCTCGTTGACGCCGCCCAGGCGGCAGGCGTCGATCTGGCAATAGTCGATGGCCTGCGCCTGCAGCAGCTGCTTGAAGATGATGCGGTTCTGAACATGCTCCCCGGTGGCGACACCGATGGGATGCACTGCTTGGCGAATGGTCCGATGACCGAGCACGTCGTCAGGGCTGGTCGGCTCCTCGATCCACATGGGGTCGACTTCGGCGAGGGCCGCCGTCGCGGCGATCGCCTGCTCGACGCCCCAGACCTGGTTGGCGTCCAGCATGAGCTTCATCTCCGGGCCCAGGCAGGAGCGGAGGATGCGGGCCCGGCGGAGGTCAGTTTCCGGGTCCGCACCCACCTTCATCTTGATGTGCCTGAAGCCCTGCGCCTTGGCCGTATCCACCCGGCCGGGCAGGCTGTCCTCGCTGTAGCCGAGCCAGCCCGCTGAGGTGGTGTAGGCGGGAAAGCCGTCGCTGAGGATCCTTGCCTCTCTCTCTGCGCGGTCGCTCAGCCTGTCGCGCAGCAGCTCGATCGCCTCATGCGGCTTCAGCACATCCTCGATGTAGCGGAAGTCGATGCAGTCGACCACCTGCTCCGGGCTCAGGTCGCTCAGCAGCTTCCAGAGCGGCTTTCGCTCCACCTTGGCGTAGAGATCCCAGACGGCGTTGACCAGCGCGCCGGTCGCGAGATGGATCACGCCTTTCTCGGGACCCAGCCAGCGCAGCTGAGAGTCGCCGACAAGGCTCCGCCAGAAGCCGCCAAAGTCGGCAGCGATATCCTCCAGGACGCGACCGACCACGTGGTGCTGCAGGGCTTGGATGGCGGCCACGCAGAGCTCGTTGCCCCGGCCGCAGGTGAAGGTGAGGCCGTGACCGGCCAGGCCCTGGGCATGGTCGGTCTCCAGGACGACGTAGGCAGCGGAGTAGTCGGGGTCCACGTTCATGGCATCTGAGCCGTGCTTCTCGAGCGAGGTGGGGAAGCGCACGTCGTGTGTGACAGCACCGATGATGCGGGTCGGCATGGGCGGGATCATAGCGACGTGAGCGATCCGCCGCTGAAGCTGGACTTCTGGTCGCCACGAGTTGAGACGCCCGGCCGCCTGGGTAGGCCCCCATGACGTCGCGAGCGGTCTGATCGGTACGGCAACTGTTCGAAACTGCCATCCTGAGCGGAACGGCCCCTTAGGCCTCGTCAAACCTGGACTTGGAGGAACCGTTCGCATGATCCTCATCTCTCACCAAACGCCGCAGGGAGTCGTTCTGGCCAGCAAGGACGGCAGCACAGTTCGCGATCTGGGGACCGCGGATCTGGCTGCCATCATGGCCGGCGGTCTACCTCCGGCAGGGGCCGAGCTGGAGGAGGCGCAGCTCAAGCTTGCGCCCTGTGTACCGAACCCGGGCAAGATCATCTGCGTAGGGCTCAACTACCGGCGTCACGCCGCCGAGGCGGGAATGGCAGTGCCGGAGACCCCCGTGCTGTTCAGCAAGTTCAACAACGCGCTGGCCGCCAGCGGTGAGGACATCCCCCTGCCGGCGGTCGCCGAGCAGTACGACTACGAAGCGGAGCTGGCGGTTGTTATCTCCAAGCGAGCTCATGACGTCGCCGAGGCGCAGGCGCTGGACCATGTCTTCGGCTACTGCAACGCCAACGATCTCTCCGCGCGGGAGCTGCAGGCGCGGACCAGCCAGTGGCTGCTCGGCAAGTCGCTGGACCACTTCCTGCCAATCGGTCCCTACCTGGTGAGCAAGGAGGAGGTCCCCGACGTGACCCGGCTGGGCATCCGCTGCTACCTCAACGGCGAGAAGCGGCAGGACTCGACCATCGCGGACCTGATCTTCGGCGTGGAGGAGCTCGTGAGCTACCTCAGCCGCCATCTCACGCTGGAGCCCGGTGACATCATCTCCACCGGCACTCCAGAGGGCGTGATCCTCGGTCGCGACGAGAAAGTCTGGCTCAAGCCCGGGGATCAGGTGGTGGTCGAGGTCGACGGCCTGGGCCGGCTGAGCAACCGCATGGTCAGCTCGGTTTGAGCCTTCCAGTTCGTTTGCATTTTGGGCGGCGAAGCCGTCGCTCGCGGCCCGTCAGCTATTTCATGCGCGGGTCGAGGGCGTCGCGCAGGCCGTCGCCCATCAGGTTGAAAGCGAGGACGGCGCCACAGATGCAGAGCCCCGGGTAGGTGAGCAAGCCTGGGTCACTGAAGATGTACGTGTGGGAGAAGCCGAGCATGGCGCCCCATTCGGGCGTCGGCTGCTGGACACCCAGCCCCAAGAAGCCCAAGCCCGCCGCCACCAGAATGGCGCCTCCCAGCTGCAGGCTGGCCTGGACGATGAGCGGGCCGAGCGAGTTCGGCACCACGTGGCGGAGCAGGATCCGCCATGACGGCACACCCAGGGCGCGGGCGGCTTCCACATAGGGAGCTTCGCGGATGGAGAGGGCCGAAGCCCGCACCAGCCGGATGAAGCCAGGCATGGCCACGATGGCCACCGAGACGATCACGTTGCGGAGACCGACGCCCAATGCCGCGACGAGTGAGATCGCCAGCAGGATGCTGGGAAAGGCAAGCATCACGTCCACCACACGCTGGACGAGCAGGTCGACCCAGCCCCCGAAGTAGCCGGAGATGGCGCCCAGCGGCACGCCGACGACGAGACCGAGCGCCACAGCAGCCAGGGCGAGGGAGAGCGTGTAACGCGCGCCGAAGAAGAGTCTGACCAGTTCGTCGCGGCCTAGATCGTCGGTGCCCAGAGGATGCGCTGCCGAACGGGGCAGGAAGGCCAGGCTCAGATCCTGGGCCGTCGGGTCCGAGCGGAAGATCAGCGGGCCGATCAGGCTTGCGAGCACGAGGAAACCCAGCAGGATCATGCCGGCCACCGCGCTGTTGTGCCGCAGCAGCCGCCGCCAGAGCCTGGGCGCCGACTGCGGCGGCGCCTCGCTCAGAGCGAGCGGCGCGGCGTCAGTCGTACCGGATGCGAGGATCGACATAGGCGTAGAGGAGGTCGGTGAACAGGTTCACGAAGATCAGCGCGGCAGCAAACACGAAGACCGTGCCCTGAACCACCGGGAAGTCGCGGGCGAAGATCGAGTCGACCAGCAGCCGGCCCAACCCCGGCCAGGCGTAGATGGTCTCGGTCAGGATGGCACCCCCCAGCAGGGTTCCGAACTGGAGTCCGATCACAGTGATGATCGGCAGCAGCGCGTTACGCAGGGCGTGCTTGACCAGGACAGTGGGCCGGTCGGCCCCCTTGGCCCGCGCCGTCCGTACGAAGTCCAGATCCAAGACCTCGAGCATCGCCGACCGCGTTTGGCGGGCGATGAAGCCGATCGAGAAGAAGGCCAGTGTCAGGGACGGCAGGATGAAACCCGTCGGTTGATTGGCGCCCGCCGCGGGCAGCACGTGCAGGTTGACGGCGAAAAGGATGATCAGCAGCAGCCCCAGCCAATAGACAGGCATGGAAACACCGAAGACCGAGAAGCTGGAGATGGCGAGGTCGATCGGGTTGTCGTGGTTGGTGGCGGCGACCACGCCCAGGAAGACGCCGATCGCGACGGCCAGGATGGTGCTGATCACAGCCAGCTCCACCGTGTAGGGGGCACGGCTGGCTATCTCATTGAAGACCGGCTGCCCCGAGCGGACCGAGGTGCCGAGGTTTCCGCGGAGGAGATTGCCGATGAAAATCAGGTACTGGACCAGGAGAGGCTGGTCAAGGCCCAGCTGATGGCGGATGCGATCCACGTCCTCGGGGGTCGCATTGGCGCCAGCGATCACTCGGGCGGGGTCGCCGCCTTGCAGATGGACGAGGGCGAAAATGACAGTCGCCACCCCGAACAGGGTGGGGACGGCGATGAGGATCCGGCGCGCAATGTAGCTCAGCACGCGCCGGGTCTCTGGTCCACTAAGAAGGCTAGGCGGGCGAGGCCCAGGATGTCACGAACTGCTCGTTGGCAAGCCCATAGATGCCAGTCACCTTGCTGGTGGTGACTATCGGGTTCTTCTGGTTGTAGAGGAAGATCCAGGGAGCATCCTTCCAGACCTGCTTGCCGGCGCTGCAGTAGTCCTGCTTGCGCTGATTGGAGTCGGTCTCGGCGTTGGCCTTGGTGACGAGATCAGTCACTGTCTGATTGTTGTAGTAGGAGGTGTTGAGGCCCTTGGGCGGGAAGTTGTCAGGGGTCATGATCTGGAACTGCTGGGCAGCGTCCAGGAAGCTGGGGGCCCAGCCCAGCAGGTGCAGGTCGGCGGTCGCCTGGTCGGGCGGCACGTTGACCATGCGCGAGAGGTAGGTGGGCCAATCGCTCGGGTTGGCCAGCTCAACCTGGAGGCCGACCTTGCGCAGGTCGCCCGCGACTGCCTGGGCGACCTGGTAATCGCCTATGTAGCGGCCCTGGGGGGAGATGACCTTGATCTTCATCCCCTCGGCACCTGCATCCTTCAGCATCTGCTTGGCCTTCTCGGGGTTGTAGTCGTATTTGCCGGTGCTGCAGTAGCCGAACAGGGCCTTGGACATCGGGGCATCCAGCGGGGTCGCGGCGCCGAAGAGCGCGTTCTTCACAATCGCATCCTTGTTGACCGCGTAGTTGAGTGCCTCCCGCACCTGAGGCTTTTGCAGCAAAGGCTGGAACTTGCCAGGGGTATTGATGCTCATGAAGATAGTGCGATCGGAGGGCCCGAGGATGACCTTCAGGTCCTGGCTCTGCTGAAGCGCGGGCAGGTCATTGGCGGGCGGCAGGTACGACACGTCAGCCTGGCCGGCTTTCACCAAAGCCTCCCGCGTCGCGGCGTCCGGCACCACCTTGTAGACCTGCGAGTCGTAGTTGGGCTTGCTGCCCCAGTAGCTCGGGTTCTTGGTGAAGGTCACGTGGTCGCCGTTGACACGCTCCTTGAACTCATAGGGCCCTGTACCGACGGGCTTTTGGATCAGGGCGGGTGTGTTGGGCGCCTGACTCACAGAGTTGGGTGCGATGACGGCGGCGGCGGCCTGGGTCATGGCCCCCAGGAAGGGTGGGAATGGGGTTTTCAGGGTGATCTTGACGTGGCGGTCGTCGACCACGTCAGTGCTCTTGATGACACGCAGGACGCCAGGCTGGGTCTTGAAGGTGGTGGGGCTCAGCATCCTGTCGAGCGAGAACTTGACGGCGGCGGCATTGAAAGGCTCACCATCGCTGAACTTGACACCCTGGCGCAGCGTGAACGTGTAGCTCAAGTTGTCCGAGCCAGCCTCCCATTTTTCAGCCAGGACCGGCTTCAGCGCGTTCTTCTCGTCGTAGGCGAGGAGCGGTTCGGTGATCATCAAGACCATCTGCTGGACAGTGGTGGTGGTCTGTGCGGCGGGATCCAGGGTGTCGGGGTCGATGCCGACAGCCACCGTCAGCGTCCCACCATGCTTGGGGCCGCTCTGCTGATTCGTAGTGCTGCTGCCACCGCCGCAGGCGGCGATCAGCAACCCTGCCAGCACGAGGAGGCCAAGCGGTCTTGATCTCATTGCCTTCTCCTAGAGGAATGGGTCGGCTCCGGAAGTGTGGAGTATAAGTCCAGTTAGGGGAGGCGAACCTCCCCTATCACACCCCTCCCGTGCAAGTTGGATGCTGGCCAGCAAAGCCGTCCAGGATGGGGCAGGCCCCCGTGACGCATCCTTCCTGGGCGGCAACGCACGCCCGCGCGACGGATTAAGCCTTGAGTCCGCTTAAGCCTTGAGTCCGCATCGTCCGACCGGCAAGCGCGTAACGGAGCCGGAAGAAACGGGTCCGAAGCCACCCGACCCCCGGGGCGATGCCATCTTGCGCCAAGTTCCGCCAGCTGACGGCAAAATGAGGTCAATGGATAGGGATCGCACGCGGGAGCGCTTGTCGACCGAGGAGTTCGACCTGGTGGTGATGGGAGCGGGGGTGATCGGAGCCCGAATCGCCTTCGAAGCCGCCCACGCCGGCGCCAAGGTCGCGCTGATCGACGCTCGCGACTTCGGCTCCGCCACCTCCAGCGCCTCCTCCAAGCTGATCCACGGCGGCCTCCGCTACCTGCAGATGTATGACTTCGGCCTGGTCCATGAGGCGCATCAGGAGCGGGCCAAACTGCTCGATCGCATAGCTCCTCACCTGGTGAAGCGGCTTGACTTCGTCATCCCGGTCTTCAAAGGTGGCCCGCACAACGTGCCGCTGATCGCGGGCGCCATGCTCACCTACGCGGCCCTTTCAGGCTTCCGCCACAGCCGTTCTCGAATGGTCGGCCTGAAGGGAGCTCAGCGCCTCATCCCAGCTCTCCAGGGGGAAGGGTTTCGCGCCGCCGGCGTTTACGAGGACGCCCAGACCCACGACAGCCGGATAGTCCTGGCCACCGTCCAGGCCGCGGCCCAGGCCGGTGCCGCCGTCATCAACCACCTGCCGGTGACCGAGCTGGAGATCTTGAGCGGGCGCGTGACAGGTGTTCGCTGCGACGGGCTGCGCATCGGTGCCAAGCAGGTGATCAACGCCACAGGCCCGTGGGTCGATCGGATCCGCCTGCTGGAGGACCCCGCGGCCCAGCCCATGGCCCGGCTGAGCAAGGGTGTCCACCTGGTTCTCGACGCCCCCCCGGAACCCTGGCACGCCGCCCTCACCACGCCACTGCCGGGAGGCCGCGTCACCTTTGCAGTGCCCTGGGAGGGGATGCTGCTGCTGGGCACGACTGACACGGAGTACCTGGGAGACCCAGCCGCTCTGGCGGTCACCCCAGACGAAGTGGACACCATCCTCGCAGAGGCCGCGACCGGCCTGCCGGCGGAGGTTGTGGCGCGCGAGCGGATCCGCTACACGTTCGCCGGGCTGCGCGTGCTCCCCAAGAGCGACGGCACCACTTCGGGCGCCAAACGGGACGAAGTGGTGCGAACCGGGCCTGCCGGCATGGTGTCGGTGGCCGGCGGCAAGCTCACCACCCACCGCCAGATTGCCTTGAAGGTGCTGCGCCATCTGCCCGACTTCTCGCGGTTGGGCATCACCGACGAGCCACTGCCAGGCCAGGGTCCGCTGCCCGATCGGCCGGTCGAGGTGGAGCCGAGGATCTGGGACCATTTGACGCACCTATACGGCGACCGTGCCGCCCACGTCGCCTCGCTGGGGCTGGAACCCATCCATCCCGATGGGCCAGACATCTGGGGCCAGGTGCACCAGGCCCGAAGCGAGGAGTGGGCCCTGAGGGTGGACGACGTCATCCGCCGCCGGACCACCCTCCAGATCAGGGGCTTGGCCACAGACGACGTCCGCCGGCGAATCGCTGCAACGCTGTCGCCGGAGCCTGTGTTGCAGTCAGTGGATGGCCC
This sequence comes from Candidatus Dormiibacterota bacterium, assembly GCA_030948155.1. Lineage (GTDB taxonomy): Bacteria > Chloroflexota > Dormibacteria > Dormibacterales > Dormibacteraceae > Dormiibacter. The sequence goes on from JALZAW010000002.1 coordinate 28,955, forward strand.
CTGAAGAGCTGACGCTATGGCTGGCCCGCGACCTCGACGCCGGCTTCGAGGAGGTGGTCAGAACCCACCAGCACAGGCTTTTTGCGCTGGCGCTCGGAATGTGCGGGAATCCGCACGACGCCGAGGAGGTGGCCCAGGACACGTTCGTCCGCGCCTATCGGGCGTTGAAGCGTTTTCCCCCTGAGCGGTTGGCAGAGCTGAAGCTGGCTGCCTGGCTGTCGCGCATAGCAGTCAACGTGGTTCGCAACCGGGTCCGCTCCCGCCGTCCCGAGTTGACGCTGCTGGATGGGGCCGAGGCTGTCGTTGAGGTTCCGGAGCGCCGGGCCGGGCCCGAGCGCACAGTACTGGCTCGCGCCGGTGTCCGCCGTCTGGCGGGTCTGGTAGCAGCACTGCCGCCTGCCCAGCGCGAGGCAGTGCTGATGCATTCGGTGCAGCAGCTGACCTACGCGGAGGTCGCCGGCGCCCTGAATCTGACCGAGGCGACAGTCAGAAGCAACGTCCACAGAGGCCTGCAGGCGCTCCGCGCGCGGGCCGGTTGGTTGAGCGAGGTGAGCTGAGATGAACATGGTGGAAGAGGCCCTGCATGAGCTGAGCGCAGCGCAAGCCCCTGACGGGTTCCTGGAGCGGACGCTCCGCGCCTGCGGTCTCCGGGACTCCTACGCAAGGGTGGCCACACCCATCGGCGACTACTTCGTGGCCTGGCGGGGGAACCGCGTCTCGGCGGTATCGCGGGCGGACAGGGGCCTGGATTCCTTCCTGGCCTGGTTCGCTGAGAAGGTGGACCGCTCCCTGGCGCCGGCGGCGAGCGTGCCCGCGGCGATCCGCAGTGCCCTGCTGGCGACGCGGGGACAGGGATTGAGCTACGACTTCGGTCAGCTGACCGAATTCGAGCAAGCGGTGCTGCGCAAGACGCTCGAGATCCCCCGCGGGGAGGTGCGCAGCTACGGCTGGGTGGCGCGGGAGATCGGTCGACCTGGCGCTGTGCGGGCGGTCGGAACCGCTCTGCGGCACAACCCCATCCCTCTCCTGATTCCCTGCCACCGAGTGGTCAGGGGCGACGGAGATCTGGGGAACTATGCCGGCGGGCACCCCGAGTTGAAGAAGGACATCCTGACACTGGAGGGCCTGGACCTCGGTTGGCTGGAGGATCTGGCCCGGCGCCGCAAGCGCTTCCTGGGCAGCCGCACGACCCACGTGTTCTGCCATCCATCGTGCTCCCACGCTCGCCGCATCGCGCCGACCAACCGAGTGGAGTTCAGTGCCGAGCACGAGGCCAGGGCGGCTGGTTACAGGCCCTGCCGAGACTGCCGGCCAGTGGCGGCTTAGGATCTTTCAGCAAGAGATCCCGACAGCAACCGTCCGACTGGGAAGGAGGCTCGCCCCATGTACAACCGCATATTGGTATCGGTCGACTCATCAAGCGACTCGCAGAAAGCCGTCGCGGCTGCTGCCGAGCTGGGCGCGAAGTTCGGTTCTGACGTGCTTGTCGTTCACGCGCCGGACATACCTCGAGCCGTCGTGACGGGGCACGGCGCTGTGCCCGCCAGTGATACCGGCATGGAGAGCGAGGCCGAGGCACAACAGATGGTCGATGAGGCAGTGGCCGAGCTCGAGCGGGCGGGCGTGAGGGTCACCGGCCAAGCGCTGACCGGCGGTCATGCGATAGCAAGTGAGATCCTGGCCGCCGCCGAGCGGCAGCAAGCAGATCTCATTGTGCTCGGCTCGCGGGGCATGTCGTACATCTCGGAGTTCATGCTCGGCAGCGTCGCGCACAAGGTCATTCACCTGGCCAAGTGCCCCGTGCTGCTGGCTCGCTGAGGCCGAGCAAGAATGAGCCATGACGAGCGACGGGTCTTCGTGCTGGCCGATCAGGCTTTGCAGCGCGTGGTCGATCAGATTGGTGACGGGCAGTGGCAGATGAACATGCCGGCCGACTTCCGGCGGAGGCAATCGGACAAGCCTGTCACGCTGCGCGAGATCATCAACTACCTCGCCTACGAGGACGCCTGGGTGCCCTACATGCTGGCCGGCAGCACGATGGCGGAGGTGGGGCAGGACAAGTTCCAGGGCGACCTTCTGGGCGACGACCCCAAGGCAAGCTTTGCCGCCCTCGTCGCCCAGGCCTGCGCGGCGGTCCAGGGTCTTGACGACTTCCAGCGCACTGTTCACTGCTCGTTCGGTGACTTCTCGGCCCAGGAGTATCTCTGGCAGATCACCGGTTTTCGCGGCATGCGCGCCAACGACATAGCAAAGGTGATCGGCGTGGATCCAACCTTGCCTGACGAACTCGTCGAAGGGCTCTGGGAGCAGATCGAACCTCACGCCGAGGAATGGCGGGCGATTGGAGTCTTCGGACCCAAGGTCGAGGTGGCGGAGAGCGCGACCCGGCAGGATCGTTTGCTGGGATTGACGGGCCGCCAACCGAACAGCTGAGATCCGCTGGGCCGAAGCTGATCGACAGTGTGGCTAAGCTTCGGCCACCCGGACGCCGCTCACCACCGGCGGCTGGCTCGACCAGGGGAAGAGCACCCAGCTGTCAGTGCGCTTCCAGACGTAGTCGCACTTGACTATGGAACGGCTCTTCTCGTAGATGACAGCGGATCGCGCCTCGACCACATGGTCGGCGCAGAAGTCCCTCACGAGCTTCAGGGTGTGGCCCGTGTCGGCCACATCGTCCACCACCAGCACCGAAGCTCCCTTGATGTCGACGACGTTCAGCAGCGGCGGCAGCATCACCGGCAGGTCCAACCGCTGATCGATGCCCGTGTAGAACTCGACGTTCATGGTAAAGAGGTTCTTCACTCCCAACGCATAGGAC
>JALZAW010000435.1 GCA_030948155.1 Candidatus Dormiibacterota bacterium
CGCCGCCAGGACGGTGACACCGCCGTCACGGTCGGGGTGCAGCTCTCCTCTACGGCGCCGGCGGATGAGGAGGCTCTGTCAGCAGAGGCGAGTGACATCGGCCGGTTTCTGGGCATCGAGACTCGACTGGAGCTGCGGCGAGGCTAGCACTGACCGGTTGGTCCGCTCGAGTGCCGCGGTCGTCCCCTGGCCCGGTAGGTTTTCCTCATGAAGCTCGGCACCTACCTGACTGGCGGTGGGCCGCGGGCGGTCGCGCTTCAGGGAGACCAGCTCGTCGAAGTCGGCAGTTCCATGCGCGAGCTGCTGGCCGGAGGCCCCGAAGCGCTTGAAAGGGCGCTCGCGGCACCCGTTGCCGGCCACCCGCTCGCCTACGAGCACCTGGGTCCGGCAGTTGGGGATCCCGGCAAGGTGCTCTGCATTGGCCGCAACTACTCGGAGCATGCCGACGAGCTGGGCAACCAGACCTCGGCCCGGCCGGAGGTGTTCCTGCGCACCCGGACCAGCCTCGCCGGTCCCCGGCAGGCTATCGCCAGGCCGCGGGTCAGCCAGCAGCTGGACTGGGAGGTGGAGCTGGCGGCGGTGATCGGGCGACCCGGCCGCTACATCACCCCGAAGCAAGCCCTCGACCATGTGGCCGGCTATTGCGTCTTCAATGACATCTCGCTCCGCGACTTCCAGAACGCGGGCAGGCAGTGGACCCCGGGCAAGAACTTCGACGCCACGGGGCCGCTCGGCCCCTTCCTCGTCACTGCCGAGGAGGTCGCGAACCCCTTCGAGCTGGCGATCACTTGCAAGATAGTGGAGGCGGACGGCAGTGAGCGGGTGGTTCAGACGTCCAACACATCGCTCATGATCCACCGGCTGCCGGAGATCATCGCGTTCCTGAGCCTCTTTACCACGCTCGAAGCCGGCGATGTGATAGCGACGGGAACGCCTGGTGGGGTGGGGCTCGGTCGCAAGCCACCGGAGTTCCTGCGCCCCGGCCAACTGCTGGTCAGCGCCATCGAGGGCCTGGGCGAGCTACGCAACCCGATAGTCGAGGAAGCTGACTGATCGGCTGCCGGCGCGGGTCTCGCACCGCTGAGCGGACTTGCTCAGGAGGAAGTCAAAAACCGGTGGCGTAGAAGCCTCGCGGGGACTAGAATTACCCGCCATGGCAGCCCCGGCGCTCGACTACAGCGCGCCCTTCCAGCAAGCTATCGAGCTGATCGGGAAGCGCTGGTCGGGGGCTGTGATCCGAGCGCTGCTGGGAGGCACCTGTCGCTTCAACCACCTTCTGGCCGGCATCCCTGGCATCAGCGATCGGGTGCTGACAGAGCGCCTGCGCGAACTGGAGAGCGAGGGACTGGTCGAGAGGCTGGTCGATCCCGGGCCACCGGTGAGAGTGAGCTACCAGCTGACCGAGTTGGGCCAGAGCCTCCGCCCGGTGCTCCGGACGGTCGACAGCTGGGCCCGGAGGGAACTCAACGGGGCCAAGCCCGGAGACGAGGCAGCCAGCTAAGCGCTCGGCGTCCTGCAGTTCGATCGTGGCGAACCTGAGCCGGTGACGGTACTTCGGACCAGCAGCTCAAAGGAGGCCGGGAGCTGATTGATTCAGGCGGCCGACTGCTCCGTCAGTCACACGAGATGGTTCTCGGACTGGGCTGAGCACTCCTGGTCGTCGGCAGCGCGAGTGCCCCGTCGAACTGGTGGCCAGGGTCTGTGGCTGACCGAGATGTAGCGGTGCCGGCCGTGAACCGCTTTTAGGCGACCTTAGCCTAGTCAGGCTCAACGCCCTCGTTGTAGACAGAACCTGCACGATGCTCCTAGTTCACACCAAATCGGCTCCCTCAGGAACGTCGGCTTAGCCAGTGCAGACTTACCTCTCAAAGCTCTAGCCAGTTCTCGACGGCCAGGCCGGGGACACGCCGGAAATGTCGCGTGTTCCCAGTAACCAAGGTGAGCCGCTGCGACAGCGCGATTGCCGAAATTCGAAGATCGGGCTCGGCGAGTGGTTCCCCGCGGGCTTCCAGAGTCGCTCGCAACGAACCGTAGACCCCGGCAGCCTGCTCGTCAAAGGGAAGGATCCTGATGGCGCCGCTCAGCAGGATCCTGACCCGTTCCGACAGTTCGCTACTCCCCCGCCTGGCTGCGCCGTACAGCATTTCGCCCATGGTGATGGCAGTGGTGAATTGGTTGGGCGCTGGAACGCTGCCGATCCTGCGCACCAATGCCAACGGGGGATCTCGCTTCAATAGAGCGCTGAGCACATCGGTGTCAAAGCAGTACAAGGCTCAGCCCAAGTCGGGGACCGGGCGGTCCTCTGCATTCAGCCGAGCAGCGTAGATCTCTTCGATCACCTGGGGAAGGGCATCCCAGTCTGCGAGGGCTCCGACGATGCTGACCAGTCCCGCCGGGGCGTTGGCGATCGATGCTTCGGCTGCCGGCACCAGCCCGAGCACCGGCCGGCCGCGGCGGTCGATCACAAATCGCTCTCCCCGAGCCACGCGGTCGATGAGCTGGGAGAAGGACGCCTTGGCTTCCGCAACGCCAAGGTGCTCGATCACGGTCTTGATGGCCATGATGACAGATGCTAGGCGAACTGTCCTCATGACCGCAGCCTGAAAAGGGTTCACTCCACGGCCAAAGGTCTGCCCAACTGCCTCACGGTAGGCTGGGGAGCGCCCATGCCGCTTCCCAAGTTCCTCCGCTCAGCCGGGGCGGAGACGAAAGTCTGCGGCGCCTGCGGCGCCCAAATGCAGTCTTCGGCCCTCTTCTGCAGCGCCTGCGGTGTGCGCCTCGACGAGCCGGACTCGATGCCTCTGCACATCGTCGACAGGTCCACCGGGCTTTTCAATGAGCGCTTCCTCAGGCCAGTCCTGGAGGATGAGCTGGCCCGTGCGCACCGGTACGGCCGCTCGTTGGGTGTAGTGCTGGTGCAGCCCTTCGCGCAGGGCGCCGGGGACTCCAATGGT
>JALZAW010000436.1 GCA_030948155.1 Candidatus Dormiibacterota bacterium
CGCATGAACGTGCCCGAAACCGCTCTCCGGCACCGGCAGCTGACAGCCCGGGCGGTCCAGCTCAGGCATCGTCAGGAGCGGGATCGGGCAGAGCTGGAGAACCAGGCCGAGGTTGACGATCTCCGGCAGCAGGTGGCCCGCGCGGAGGCGCGGTTGGCAACTCTCAACGCCGGCCTTCATGATTGGGAGCTGGAGGTTGGGCTGCACCGGGCGCGGATGCAGTCGCGGCAAAGGGATTTGATGAGCGGACGGCTCAGGAACTCCGCGGAACTGATGAAACTCGATCACGAGGTTCAGGGGCTGAAGCTGAAGCTGAGCCAGGAGGAGGACCGGGAACTGGAGCTGATGGAAGAGCAGGAAGCCGACCAGGCAACCCTGAGCCGGGTCAGCGCTGAGCTGGCGGCGGCTGAGCAGCGGACCGATGCCGCCCGGCCCGGGCTCGAGGCACGGGTCAGGTCGGCGGGAGTCGAGTTGGCCCAAGTGGAAGCCGAACGGGAATCGCTCTGGTCGGCGCTGCCGCCGGAATGGCGGGCCGTCTACAGCCGGGTGGAGAGCCGCCTGGCCGACCCGGTCTCCCAGGTGGAGCACGCACAGTGCCAGAGCTGCCGGGTCGGTCTCACCTCTAGCGGGATCCAGGTGCTCCGCAAAGGCCAGCTCCTGCTCTGCGACAACTGCGGACGCCTGCTGGTGATGGTCTGAATCAGCCCCGTCCGGCGCGGGTGTTGCGCCTCTTCACAGACGGTGCAGCCCGAGGCAATCCCGGCCCGGCAGGTTTGGGCCTGGTCATCGAGGACTCGACCGGTCAGCGACTCTGGGGTGGCTGCCGCTTCATCGGCACTGCGACCAACAACCAGGCGGAGTACTTGGCCCTGATCGAAGGATTGCAGCGCGTCGGGGAGTGGCAGCCGGAGAGGCTGGAAGTCTACCTTGACTCACTCCTGGTGGTGGAACAGATGAGGGGCCGCTACCGGGTCAAAGCTGTGGAGTTGAAGCCGCTTCATCGCCAAGCCAGAGCGCTCCTGGCAGGCTTTTCGGAAGCCAGCATCGCCCACGTTCGGCGCGAGAACAACCGCGGCGCTGACGCGCTGGCCAACAAAGCGATCGACGAGTACAGACCCACCGCCGACGCTCCAGCCCGCGCTGCACCAGGTTCGAACACTCATGCCGACCTACTCTGAACGGATCCGGGCAGGTGGTAGCATCGGCGCTGGTTGAGGCGGCCGGGTGACCGCTCCGCACGAGAACTGCGGGGAGGAAAGTCCGGGCTCCACAGAGCAGGGCGCTGGGTAACCCCCAGTCAGGGCGACCTGAAGGAAAGTGCCACAGAAATGACACCGCCGGCCTTTGCCGGTAAGGGTGAAATGGTGCGGTAAGAGCGCACCGGCGGTCGGGTGACCGGCCGGCCAGGCAAACCCCGCCCGGAGCAAGACCAAATAGGAGGGCGCTGCCCGCCACAGTGGTGGGAGACAGGCTGCTCGCCGAGCCCTCGGGTCGCGGTCGCAAGAGGCGCCGGGTAACCGGCGTCCCAGAGAGATGGTCATCACCCCTGAAGGGGAACAGAACCCGGCTTACAGGCCGCTCTCGACCACTTCGGCTCCAGCTACCCGGCCTCGCCCGTGTCACACCGGACTCCAGCCGCCGGTGCTGGTCAGAGTGGGATGGGTAGAACGTGAGAAGGCTGCTGGCGGCAGGCATAGTCGCCGCCGTGGTGATCGGCGCCATCCTCCTGGCTCTCGCTTACCGCAACCAGAGTCGCCCAGGCCAGCCACCCTCGGAGGGGGGAGCGGGGGAGGCCCAGGGGCCGCTCGGCCAGGTCGGATTCCGGATCAAAGTCGGCCATGTCACCCGAGACTTATCGCAGGCCGGCTCAGCGCCGGCGGCCGGTGGCCGGCACCATGTCGGCCTCGACGTCACCTTCTACAACGAGTCGCAGAGCCAGCAGCGAGCCGACCCCGGTGACTTCCAACTGCGCGATTTCCAAGGCGGGCTGCACAGACATGTTGAGCTGGCGTCCAGCACTGGACAGTGTGCCCGCTGGCGGGTGGCCGACCTGCACGCCAGGGGCAAGCAGAGCGAGCCGCCGCGCGACCAGTCGGCCGACCAGGTCGGGCCGGTGTTCGGCCCTGTCGGTATCTGCTTCGAGGCCGGCGGTGACCCAGCTGGATCTCTGGTTCTGCTCTGGAGTCCCGACGTCGGCTTCTTCGCGCCCCAAGTCCAGCTGACGCTCCCCTAGTGCCAGCTGCTGCCAAGGGACACGACAATCCGTGCGGGGGAAGTGGGTAAGGGGGAGGCCACCCCCCTTACCGCAGTGGCTCAACTTCAAACGGTTGCCAGAAGCTCGGCGAGCCGGTCCCCCGACTCGGTGGCCCCGATTTCCATTCCGGCTCCGACCATGCCGTCACGATCCTCAATCGACTGGTAGACGGACTTGGTTGTCATGCGGGTCTTGCCGTCGATGTCTTCCAGCGTGACAGTCTCCATCAGCACATGGCCGGGCATGCCCTCGAATTCAAAGGTGTTGACAATGCGCTCCGGCGGAACTATCGCGTGATAGACGCCGTGGAACGCGTACTCACTGCCATCGGACTCGCGACCTATGAACCGCCAGACGCCGCCGGGCCTTAGATCCATCTTGTCAACGATGGTGGTCTGGTTCCTCGGCCCCCACCACCTCGGTATCAGATTGGGATCGGTGATGGTCTTGAACACCACCTCCCGCGGCGAATCGAAGACGCGGGTCACCACCACCTCTTGAGTGCCCGGCTGGACGATGAATTCAGTGCTTGTCATGTGAGTTCTCCTCTCATTCAGTTCTGTCAAACGGCGGCGAATTGTTGAAGGTTGATGAATGCGTCGCTGTTATCGGTCGTTGTGTTCCTCTCCCTCCTGGTCCTTGAGCTGCCGAAGGTACTCGTCGAGTCGGTCGAACCGCTGTTCCCAAAGCG
>JALZAW010000055.1 GCA_030948155.1 Candidatus Dormiibacterota bacterium
ACAGAATCATCGGCCAGCCGCCGTAGAGCTCGTTGTTCGCGCCCTCGCGAAGGTTGTCGTGGGTGACCGTCAGGTGGCAGGAGTCGCCAACCGGTTCGATCTCCCAGGTGACCCTCGAAGTGCCCTCGCGCTTCACATCTTCGCTCCAGAGGGCAGTCATGCTCTGGACCAGCCGGTGGGGCGGATCGACCACGAGGTTCTGCCCCTCTCCCAAGAGCTGGTCGGTGCCTGGGTGGCTCTGCTCGTAGCGGGACCCGGGGGTGAAGTCTGAGCTGATCCTGGCTCCGAAGTTGTACTTGCTCCTCATCTCAGGGTCGATGATCGCCTGCCAAAGCCGGTCCGGCGTGGTCTTGATATAGATCTCGAATACCTTTTCCATGCCGATAACTATATGTGACGGAATGGTCACATGTCAAGCCTTTTGTCCCGACGAGGCGACCGGACGGACGGACGTGCGCTACGGGGTGTCGATCATGCCATCTCCAGATCCACAGCGCAGCGACTACGCCGGGTAGCTAGACGACGGTCGGCAGCCAGGCCGGGCGGCCCTTCTCGTATTCCTCGATCCTGTCAAGTTTGCGCAGGGTGAGGCCTATCTCGTCCCAGCCGTTGAGGAGCCGCTCCTTCAGGAATTGATCCACCTCGAATCGAAGCTGTATGTCGCCGGCGCTGATCGTCTGCGCCTCGAGGTCGACCAGCGCCTCCGTCTCGGGTGAAGTGGTGGCGACGGCGAGCAGCCGCCGGACCTCGTCCTCGGGCAGGGTGAGAGCAAGCAGGCCGACATTGCCGCAGTTGTTCCTGAAGATGTCGGCGAAGGAGGGCGCGATGATCACATCGAAGCCCGCCTCCTGGAGCGTCCAGGGCGCGTGCTCACGAGACGACCCGCAGCCGAAGTTGGGACCTGTGACGAGCACCCGCGCACCCCGGTGCTCCGGTCGGTCGAGAACGAAGTCGCCGGCCTTGCGCCACTCATAGAACAGGTATTGCCCGTAGCCGGTGCGCTCGATGCTCTTCAAGAACTGCTTGGCGATGATCTGGTCGGTGTCGACGTCAGCGAGGTCGAGCGGCGCGATCCGTCCGCTGACGCGGCGGAACGCTTTCACCTGGCGGCATCCCTGACGTCCGCCAGGTGGCCGGCGATGGCTGCCGCCGCTGCCATCGGGGGGCTGAGCAGGTGCGTGCGCCCGCCGGCTCCCTGCCGGCCCTCGAAGTTGCGGTTGCTGGTGGAGGCGCAGCGCTCGCCCGGCGCCAAGATGTCGGGGTTCATGCCCAGGCAGAGAGAGCAGCCCGCTTCGCGCCATTCGAAGCCGGCGTCCTTGAAGACGCGGTCCAAGCCCTCCGTCTCGGCCTTCAGCTTGACAGCTGTGGACCCAGGCACGACCATGGCGCGAACCCGGGGGTGGACGTGCCGGCCGCGGATGACCTGAGCCGCAACCCGCAGGTCCTCCAGCCGTGAGTTGGTGCAGGAGCCGATGAAGACCCTGTCGATCGCTATGTCCTGGAGCGGCGTCCCCACCCGCAGGTCCATGTAGCGGAGTGCCCGTTCAGCCGTCTCGTCACGCGGCTCGGGCACGCGGCCCGTGATGGGCGCCGCCTGCGCCGGATTCACGCCCCAGGTGACGTACGGCTCGAGCCTTGAGGCATCGACCGGAATCTGCCGGGCGAAGGCTGCGTCACTGTCGCTGGAGAGCGTCCGCCAGTGGTCCAATGCTACTTCCCAAAGCATGCCTTTGGGCGCGTACTGACGCGGCTGCAGATAGGCGAAGGTGGTGTCGTCGGGCGCCACCATCCCCACCCGCGCGCCCCACTCGATGGTCATGTTGCAGATGGTCATCCGGCTCTCCATCGAGAGCCTCCTGATCGCTTCGCCGCGGTATTCGACCAGGCTGCCCTGGCCGCCGGCCACGCCCTCCTGGGCTATCAGGGCCAGCACGATGTCCTTCGCCGTGACACCGGGAGGAAGGTCGCCCTCGATGTCGACAGCGATGTCGGGGAAGCGGCGCTGGGGCAGGCACTGGGTTGCCAAAACATGCTCGACCTCGGAGGTACCGATGCCGAAGGCCAGAGCGCCGAAGGCGCCGTGGGTGGCTGTGTGCGAGTCGCCGCAGACAATTGTCATCCCGGGCTGGGTAAGGCCGAGCTCGGGGCCCATGACGTGGACTATGCCCTGGTGCCTGCTGCCCAATTTGTAGAGCCGTATGTTCGCGCGCGCGCAGTTGCGCTCGAGTGCCTCCAGCTGGAGCCGGGAGAGGTCGTCGATCGGCTCCGGTCCGGTCGGCGTGTTGTGGTCGGTGGTGGCGATGGTCAGGTCCGGGCGGTGGACCGGCCGGCCCGCAAGCTGAAGACCTGCGAACGGCTGCGGCGAGGTGACCTCGTGGACAAGGTGCATGTCGACGAAGAGAAGGTCAGGCTCCCCGGGGGCACTGGCCACTACGTGGCTGTCCCAGATCTTTTGGGCTAGGGTCTTCGGCACCGAACGCACAATACGGCTGGACAGACCTGGGCCGGTGTGGCTGACGTACGGCGAACCCGCCGTTTGTTTGGCGTCTGGCGACAGCCGGAAAGCTAGGCTGGGTCCGATGGGGACCCCTTCGCTCCTACCTGAAGTCGCTGAGGCCGACGCGGCGGGTGAGGTCGCCGCCGTCTATGAGCAGATCCGCGCGACGCTGGGGATTCCATTCGTCGGCCTCATCTACCGGAACCTGGCCGTCGAGCCCGGCCGCCTGGCTTCAGCCTGGAGGCAGCTGCAGCCCTTCTTCGCGGATCCGGCGACGTGGCGGGCGGCGGCCGAGCTTCAATGGCGGGAGGGAGACACTCCACCTCTGTCTGCGGTCGCAGAGCTCACCAGTCTGGGCCTCGACGAACGCTTCTTCGACCGCGCAGTGGCGACGCTGGACGCCTATGACCGGGCCAACCGCTTGAACCTGCTCGGCCTCACAGCACTGCTTCTCCCGCTCGGCTGGGACGACTCCGCGGCTGGCGGGGGAGCTGCTGGCGCCGCAATCGCGGGCCCCCGCGAACTGCTGCTGCCGCTGCTGGAGATCGACGCGCTGCCGGCGGCTGACCGGACCCTGCTGCTGAAGATGAGTCAGGCGCTCCTCCCGGTCGAGGAACCGATCCTCGTCCCCTCACTGCTGCGTCACTTCGCCCTGCCCGGGCTGCTCGACCGCCTCTGGCCGGCCCTGCGCCCGGCCATCGCGTCAGGCTTCGTCGCCGCCGCTGCTGAGGGCCTGCGCGGCCAGGCCGCAGCGGCGCCAATCCCGGCGCGCCGTTCAATGACGCCAATCGACGATCCGCTGCTAAGGCAGACCGCCGGACGGTTCTTGATCGCCACCTCGACAATGGTCGTCGCCGGCAGCCTACTGGGCACTGTCCTGAGGACCGGCCAGCCCAGTGGTGCCTAGGCTCAAGGCCATGCGCCGACCCGATTTCGGCAAGACCGGCGACGCCAGCGGCGAAGGAAGGGCAAAGGCCGGCGGCACCAAAGGTCGGCTCTGCCAAATGGCAGCCGTTGCCCTGGCAGCAGTGCTGGCCTTGAGCGGTCTACTGCTTGTGATTCCAGCGGCGGCCGACTCTCCGGCCAGCCTCGAGGAGGTGGGGCACGACGACCTGGGCGCTCGAGGCCTGAACTCGGCGCTTGCTCTGGCCGACCATTGCGCCTACATCGGCAGTCGCGGTCAGGGTGCTGTCGAGATAGTGGACATCGCCGATCCCGCCCACCCGCGCACGGTGGGATCGCTGCCCGGGCGGCGTCTGACCACGCCGCGGGAACTGCGTGCGGTGCCCAGCCGCAAGCTGCTGGTGGTGCTGAGCTACGCGCTTGGCGGTGGGGGCTTGAACCGCCTCGACCTCTACGGCTGGCAGGCAGACTGCGGGCAGCCGGCGCAAGTGGGCGGATACGACTTCGGGGGCCGGCCGCCGCACGAGTTCTACCTGTGGCAGCAGCCTGACGGGGGCCGGCTTCTGCTGTTCACCACCATGTTCAGCGGCGGCGCCGCCGACCTCCAGGTCGTCGACGCCACTGATCCCGCCTCGCCCAAGCTGGCAGGGACCTGGAGCCCACCTCGCGGCAGCCTCCATTCGCTGGCGCTGAGCGGGGACGGGCGACGTGCCTATCTCTCACTCTGGCGGGGTGGCCTGCTCATCGCTGACAGCACGCAGTTCGTCACCGGTCAGCCGAATCCCCAGCTGAGCCTGTTGACGCCGCCGTCGGCCGCTCTCGCGCCGCTCCCCGGGGGCAACATCCACAGCGCTGTCCAGCTGCCGGGCCGGGACCTGGTGATCGTGACTGACGAGCGCTACCTGCCGACGCCGCCGTGTGGGCCAGCGCGCCTGGTGGATGTTTCGAACCCGGCCCAGCCACGGCAGGTGAGCGTGCTCAAGGCGCCCGAGAACGAGTCGGCCACGTGTCCGAACAGCCCAGTCGGCACCTACACGAGCCACAACCCCACGGTGGTTGGGGACCTGGCTTTCGTCACCTGGTACTCGAGCGGCCTGCAGGTGTTCGACGTCTCGAACGCCGTGCAGCCGGTTCGCCTGGCCGAGCTGCGGCCGCAGGCCGTCGAGCCCGGCAGCCGCGATCCGCAGCTTGGCGCCACGTTGACCCTGGCCTGGAGCTACCCGATAGTGCGGGACGGCTTGATCTATATGGCGGACATCAACCAGGGCCTCTACGTGGTCCGCTATCAGGGGCCTCATCAGGAGCAGGTGGCGCAGATCGGCTTCGCCGAGGGCAACAGCAACCTGCAACCGGCGCAGGCCGCTCCCACCCCGACCCCCAGTGCCGCTGCCACGCCGACCCGGCCAACGACCCCGACGCCCGCGGCTACGCGGGTATCGCCCTCCCCCGCCGCCGCACGCTTGGTCCCGACCGGCGGCTGGTGGGCGGGGGGAGTAGTTGTGCTGCTGGCTCTGGCGGCGGCCGCCTTTGTCTTGAGGCGCCGAGCGCTCCGCTCCGGGTAGCTGCCAAAGCGTTGCTATTTGCGCGACCTAGGGGTATCCGGTCCCCGAGTAGTCGAAACGTTCCTAGGTGGGGGGCCGAGAGCTGGAATGTACCCAGGGCGTCGGCAATGGTCTCGATGACAGCTTCTATGTTCTCACCGACCTCGGCCACCCAAAACCTCAGCACGCGAAAGCCGATCTCGCCCATAGGCTCTCGCCCGCCTGTGATGCTCCCTGCGGTCATGACGGGTCGGCCGCTGCCAGGCTCAGGGGCTGACCCGGGCCACCACCTCGGACAGGTCCGGAAGCTCGCGGCGAAGGGCGACCTCGAGCTCGGTCTCGATGCGGTGCGCCTCCTCAAGCGCGAGGGTGGCCGGCACCCGAGCTACGACATGAGCCACCAGCCGCTGCCCTCGGGAGCTGAGCTCGACGTCGAGGCAGTCCAGCACCTGCGGTTGGGCCAGCGTGAGGGCCCGAATGCGTTTGACCAAGTCCGCCCGGCCGGCAGTGACGTCCGAGCCGCTCACCCAGTCAGGCTCGAGCGGCTCCAGGTGCACATCGACTCGAGCCACCTCCGGCAACGCCTGTTTCAGGCTCTCTTCCAAAGCCGAAGTGGTGGCAGTGGCATTCGCCAGTGTCATTGCCCCAGGCAATTTCGCGTGCATGCTGAGATGGATCGAGCCATTCGCCTCGCGCTCGACGGTCACGTTGTGAAGATCGTTGACGGCGCCCTGGCGGGCAGCCACAGCATGCACCCGCTCGACCACATTGCCTTCCTTCCACTGCGACTCCAGCACCAGATCCAGATCCAGCTCCGGCTCAACCTCTAGGGCCGCCGCCTTGACGCGATCGCTCAGCCCTTGAGCCGCTTCGATAGAGAGGGTCGGGCGGGCGGTCACTCGGGCATCTCCCTGCAGGCGGCCGCCCGAGCGCCTGACGCGCACACCCCGCACCGCACGCACCCCCTCGACCGCCTCGATGGCTTCGCGGACAGACTCCTCGACTCCCTTAGGAGCCCTGTCCATCAGGATGTCCGCGGAGCGCCAGGCCAGCAGCCCGGCCGAGCGGCCGATGACTGCCGCGACCAGCAGGCCGGCCCCGGCGTCCGCCCAGCCGAAGCCCAACCGGACGCCGATCAAGCCGGCCAGGACGCCCGCCGAGGAGAAGATGTCGGCGAACCGGTTCTGTGCTCCCGCCGCCAGTGCCGGGCTGTGCCACCGCCGGCTGGCCCAGCGCAAGGTGCTGGCGCGGCCGATCTCGAGCAGCATGGTGGCCGCCACCAGGCCGATTGCATACAGCGCCGGGTCGACGTGCACGGGCACTCCCAGCAAGCGCCTGACCGCTTCGAACGCGATCACTGCCGCAGTCAGGAGAAGGATCAGCCCCTCCCCGAAAGCTGCCAGGTTTTCGGCCCTACCGTGTCCGTAGGGGTGCTCGTGATCGGCGGGCCGGCGCGAGGTCCGCACAGCCAGCAGCGCGAAGAGAGAAGCCAGGAGATCAAGTGCCGAGTGAGCCGCCTCGCCCAATAGGCCCAGGCTGCCCGTGAGCAGGCCGGCGGTCAGCTTGGCGACGACCAGACAGCAGTCGATGATCAGGGAGGCGAGCGCTATCCGCTGGGCGGTGAGGCGGGGCCGGGGCGCCGCTTCGGCCGCGCGGCTGGAAGAGACCATCACGGGCGCCTTCAGCGGGGACCGAGCCGGGCCGCGGTGGCGCGGAGCTGCTCGTCTGAGCCGAGCGCCACTATGAGATCGCCCTCCTCCACCACCAACTGGGGATCCGGGCCCACGTGCATCTGGCCGCCGCGGCGGCGGACAGCAAGCACCTGCGAGCCGCCCTCCGCGTTCAGTTGGGCATTCGCCAGCGAATGCCCTATCAACTGCGAGCCCGCCGGCACCACTATCTCCTCCAGTCCGATGTCGGCGTCGCCATGGTGGAGCGTGTCCATCACGTCGACGAGCGCCGGGCGCAGGGCCAGAGCCGCCATCTGGTGGCCGGCCATGCGGTAGGGCGAGATGACGCGGCTCGCACCCGCCAGCTCCAGCCGTCTGATGGACTCCGGCTGCCCGGCGCGGGAGAGGATGTACAGGTCTTCTCGCAGAGACCGCGCGGCCAGCACTATGTAGACGGCCCGCTCATCGGAGTCCACAGCGCAGAGCAGAGCCCGGGCCCTGTCGATGCCCGCCTGCCGCAGGGTCTCCTCTTGGGCAGCGTCGCCCGCCAGGTGGAACTTGTCCTCACGTCCCAGCCGGCTCAGCGCTTCCGGGTTGTTGTCCACTATCACAAAGGGCACGCCTTCGCGTTCCAGCTCCTGCACGATGCGCGTGCCCATGCGGCCGTAGCCGCAGATGATGAAGTGGTCGCGCAGCTGCCGCCGCATGCCCGCCAACGCTCGCTCCCTCCTGTACTCACCGAGCTCACCGGTGCCCAGGATGTCGGTGAAGATGCCGAGAACCCAGAGCATCGTACCCACCCCGCCCAGGATCAGAGCCGACGTGAAAACCTTGCCCGCCGCATCCAGCGGATGCACTTCGTCATAGCCGACTGTGCTGACGGTGATGAGCGTCATGAAGAACGCGTCAAGGGGATTCCAACGCTCGATCAGCACGTAGCCGAGGGTGCCCGTCACGAGCACCGCCAGCAGCACAGCAGCCGGCCGCCGAAAGCGGATCAGCGGATTGCGCCGGCCTGCTGCAAACGCAGACCGGCGCAGGCCGGAAGCAGGCGCCATGGCGGAAGGGTAGGGCCCTGGCAGGGTCTCTGTCAGATGCGGCCGGCGCTGCGCCGGTCTAAGGGGGGATGGTCAGTGCCCGCATCGAGCGCCGAGAGGTCGGGGCGCCGGGTTTAGGAAGCTAGTGCAGCAGTGGCTGCGGGCCGGATTGCGCTGCCTGCGCCTGCTGCAAGCACGAAGGCCTGGAAGAGGCGGTTCGCCCAGCTTTGGCTGTGGACCAGTGCTTCCGGATGCGCCTGCACCGTGAGCACCATGCCGTCGGCCGACTCCAGGCCTTCGATGACGTGATCACCAGTGCTGTACGCGTTCACCGTGAGGCCGGGAGCGATCTCCTTCACCGCCTGGTGGTGAAAGCTGTTCACCTCCACCCGATCCGCGCCGGCCAGCTGGCTCAAGAGAGAACCGGGGACTATCTCGATGCTGTGGGCGAGGTGATCCCGGCCCTGCTCCAGGGGCGCCCAGTGGTTTTCGGGGCTCGCCCCGTCCGCCCGGATGTCCTGGTAAAGGCTGCCCCCCAGAGCCACGTTCACCACCTGGTGGCCGCGACAGAGTCCGAGCACCGGCAGCCTCCGCCGGACAGCCGCCCGAACCAGTGGGATGTCGAGCGCGTCGAGGTCCCCGTCAACCCGGCCCAAAAGCGAGCTCGGTTCGTCGCCGTAAAGGGACGGATGCACATCCAGGCCCCCCGGAAAGACCATGCCGTCGAGGTTGTCGAGCAGGTCGTCAGGCTCCGAGGAGCTACCGGCAGGCAGGAGTACAGGCGTGGCCCCGGCCTCGACCAGCGCCGTGATGTACTGCTTGTTGAGGCCGAAGTAGGGCATTCCAGTGTGCTGCAGCACGGCTCCGACCGTAAGCCCGATCAGCGGGCGCTTGTGTGCCATCAAATTACCGCCTGATACTACCGGCGGCGAAGAGTGGAAAATTCCATTGGGGGGGCCGCCCCACCGTGATTGCGGCTGGGACATCCGAGCGGCGGTAATCTCAAACTGTGAGTTCGGGCAAGGCCCTCCGCCGCGTTACCGGCTGGCTGGGCGTGACGGCGGCTGTCGGAATGCTGGTGGTGCTGATCATGGGGGCGCGGGTGACCGATACGGGCTCCGCCGCTGGCTGCGGGCGGGATTGGCCGCTCTGCAACGGCCGCTTCATCCCGGAATTTGCCGCCGCCACGGCGATTGAGTTCAGCCATCGGTTGGTCACCGGGGTGGAGGGCTTCCTCATCCTCGCTCTGGCCGTCCTGGCACTGCTACTGCTACGCCGTCGTCGCGTCCTTCTGATCCTGGTGCCCATAATGCTTTTCGGCCTCGTGGCTCAGGCACTGCTTGGCGCGGCCGCCGTCATGTGGCCGGAGCAGCCCGAGGTGCTGGCTCTGCACTTCGGCATCTCCCTGATCGCCCTCGCCTCCACCACCCTCGTCGCCCTCTGTACGCTCCGGCCGGATTCGTTGGTTGTGCGCCAGCCAGTGCCAGCCCTGGTAGCGACGCTGACCTGGGCCTACTCGGTGTACATATATTTCCTCGTCTACAGCGGCGCCTACATCCGCCACGCAGGCGTCGCCGCCGCCTGTTTGGGTTGGCCATTCTGCGGCAGGGGCTATGTTGCCCCAGCCAGCGCTGTGGGCGTGAATTACCTGCACCGATTTCTGGCCGCCGGTGCCTTAGTGCTTGCCCTGGGTCTCTGGTTGCTTTACCGGCGCTACGCGCCAGACCGTCGCGACCTCTCGACCGGCGCTCGACTCACTGTCCTGGCGACCCTTGCCCAGGGTGCAGCCGGTGCCTTTCTGGTCCTGAACCACTGGGAGCTCTTCGGTGAACTCCTCCATGCGGCCCTGACGGGCCTGCTCTTCACCGCCGCCGCCTACCTGGCGTTCCGCGTCAGCCTGGGCTACCGAACCACGCCTGCGACCTCAATGAGCGAGGAAGGTGGCGGCCTGCGCTCCCACCCGAGCCGCGGTTAGTATTAGCTAACAGGCGCCTCGCGAGCGTCTGAGGCAAGCTGGGCAATGAACGCAACTACTGTTACGATTCTCGGCGCGCTGGCGGGACTCACGATTTTTCTGGGCCTGCCAGTGGCCCGCCTCCGGGCGCTGAGCCGCCGCAGCCAGGGCTTCCTCAACGCTATTGCCACCGGCGTGCTGATCTTCCTGCTGGTCGACATCCTGGGTAAGGCTGTCGAACCAATACATTCAGCCCTGAGCGCAGCCCACAGGGGCAACTCCACGACCTTTTGGGGATTGGTTGCCATCTATGCCGTTGGCGTGGCCGCTGGTTTGCTCGGGCTTGTCTACTTCAACCGGGCGGTCCTGAGCCGCCTACGTCGCTTCCGCCTGGATGGCCCCGGCGCAGCTGTGGCGGCCGCCCTCCCCGTCGCTCCGACGGCGCGCAGCCTGGCGCTGATGATCGCCTGCGGTCTGGGTTTGCACAACTTCAGCGAAGGCTTGGCCATCGGCCAATCGGCCGCCGGCGGCGCCTTGGCCTTCACCGGCGTGCTGATGGTCGGCTTCGGACTTCACAACATCACCGAGGGCTTCGGCGTGGCGGCCCCGATGGCGGGCGAGGAGCAGCGGCCCACCTGGGCCTTCCTCGGTTTGGCCGGGCTGATCGGCGGCGGACCCACCTTCCTCGGCACCCTGGTCGGTTACCACGTCGTGTCGGACTACGCATTCGTCCTGTTTCTGGCCCTGGCTGCCGGCGCCCTGATCTATGTGATCAACGAGATGTTTGTCCTCTGCCGCCGGCTCACTACGCAGTCCTGGCTGGCTCCCGGTTTGCTGCTCGGTTTCCTGGCAGGTTTCGCCACCGATCTGTTCCTCACCTACCACGGCGGCTAGCGAATCCCCGCGTCTGCGCTCCTCCGTTCTCTGATCGGCTGTCCACGACGGGCTGCTCGCCTTCAGACAGCAGCCGGTTGCCGTCAACGGGCCCTGATGGCACCGAACAGGCCGAGCCCTGCTCCCAGGACCGCATAGGCCGCCCGCTTCAGCCGCGAATTGCGGGGCGTGAGGAC
>JALZAW010000437.1 GCA_030948155.1 Candidatus Dormiibacterota bacterium
CCGCTCGGCTTCACGGGCAATCTTGACCCGCTCCTCGCGTGTCTCCTCCCGGAACCTGTCGATGCGCGCCGCCCGAGCGGCTGCACGCCCCGAGGAGGCGGTTCCTTTCGCCAGCTCAACATCTGGTAGCGTGCCCACGACGAGGACTTCGTCGCCGTCCGCTGTGACTTCGGGCGGGCCGGCGAACCAGGACTGGGGCAGTCGTCCGGCGAACCATGATTGGAAATCTTCGGCCATGGATTACATCATTACCACATGGCCGCCTAAGCGCAACCTCGCCCTTGGAGACCTATTGTGCTAAGCGGCGACCTCCTGGGGCTTGGGGCCCAGCAAGGTGAGCGAGTCGACCACGACCTCCGTCCGATAGTGCTTTTGCCCGGCGGTGTCGACCCACGAGCTCGTCTTCAGGCGGCCGTCGGCGTACAGCAGGCGCCCCTTGCGAAGGTACTGGCCGGCGAACTCCGCCTGTTTGCCGAAGACCACCAGGTGATGGAACTCCGTCTGCTCCTTGCGGTTGCCTTCATCATCCTTGCCCGCGTAGGTGTTGGTGGCCAGCCGCAGGTTGGCGATGTAGGTACCGTTCGGCGTCGCCTTCACTTCGGGGTCCGCCGCCAGATTGCCGATCAGGATCACCTTGTTGACCAATTCAGATCACCTCCGTTGAATTGACTGCAGAGTAGGCGTGGCAAGGAGCGCCGCCAACGCAGCCTGTTAATTGCTTCTTCCCCGGAGGTCGCCTGCGGCAATGAAAATTGTGGGTGGTGGGAGAGGCCCGAACTTCTTTGGTGCCCGGGAGCTCGTTGTTAATTTGGGCTGGCTGGTCGTCAGGCACCTTTAGCTGTTGCCCCGCCGCGTCGGCGGAGAGCACGCGGGTTAACGTCTTCGACCCTCGACCTGCCCCCACCGAGTTTGCGTGTGGAGGGCGATGCCGATGCGAGTAGTTCACGAGCGATGTTCTGGGTTGGATGTGCACAAATCGAGCGTGGTGGCGTGCGCGCTGCTGCCGGAGGGGAAGCAGGTGCGCACCTTTGGAACCATGACCTGGCAGCTGGAGCAGCTGGCGCAGTGGCTGCAAGGCATGGAGGTCCCGGTGGTGGCGATGGAGAGCAGCGGCGTCTATTGGAAGCCGGTCTTCAACATCCTCGAAGCGTCCGGCTTCGAGCTCTTGGTCGTTAACGCCCGTCACATCAAGGCAGTGCCGGGTCGCAAGACTGACGTCAAGGACGCGGAATGGATTGCCGATTTGCTTCGCCACGGCTTGCTCAAGCCAAGCTTCATCCCCAACCGAGAGGAGCGAGAACTGCGCGAGCTGACCCGCTATCGACGCACCCTCATCGAGGAGCGAGCGCATGAAGTCCAGCGTTTGCAGAAGGTCTTGGAGGGAGCCAACATCAAGCTGGAGGACGTCATCTCCAACGTCGTCGGACTCAACGGGCGCCGCTTCCTGAGCGCCCTCATCGAGGGCGACTACGACCCAGAGGCCGTCGCCGCCACTGCCAATTACGGCCTACAGCGCAAGCGAGAGCTGTTGGCTCAGTCCCTCCGCGGTACCCTGGGCGCTCACCAGCGCTTTCTCCTCGACCAACTGCTCTCCCACATCGACTTCCTCGAGCAGCGCATTGCCACTCTGGACCAGGAGGTGCAGTCTCGCACTCGCCCTTTTGAGCCCCTCATCGCCCGTCTCGACCAGATTCCCGGGCTCGGCACCCGCGCGGCTGAGGAAATCCTGGCCGAGATTGGCACCGACATGAGCCGCTTCCCCTCTCATCGTCACCTCGCTTCCTGGGCCAAGGTCTGTCCCGGCAACAACGAGTCGGCCGGCAAGCGACGCTCCGGCTACGCCGGCAAGGGCAATCGCTGGCTGCGCTCCATTTTGGTCGAGTCCGCATGGTGCGCCACACGCAAGCGGGACAGCTATTTCAAGGCCCAGTACCACCGGCTCGCTGCTCGTCGAGGCAAGAAGCGAGCTCTGCTCGCGGTCAGCCACAGCTTGCTCACGGTGATCTACCACCTGCTCCGCGACGGCGTCGTTTATCAAGACCTCGGCGCCAACTACTTCGACCAGCGTGACCGCTCCCAGATTGCTCGCCACGCCATCCGCCGACTCGAAAGCCTCGGCTACCACGTCGCCATCACCGAGGGCGCCGCCTAGACGCCCGAGAAACTTTTCGGGTTAATGTCGTTTTCGTATTGAAAACAGGCCTGAAACGACCTATAATACGAACATGTGTTCTGCTGTTCCGGAACCGTTGGATGAGACCTCACAAGAGCTTGTCGGCGAGCTGAATCGCATTCTCGATCGACTCGGTGGCGAGGATCTTTTCTCAATGCCGGGAGAGCCCTTGGCGATGACATCAAGGAGCTGCTGCGCATCGGCAATCGCATCGATGCGGAGGCCGGCCGGCGGCTGCGTCGCTTCGACAAGGGCCGGGGTTACGCATCCTCGGGCGCGCTGACCGCGCAGGCCTGGGTGCGCTGGCAGTGCAACCTGACCGGTGGCGCAGCCTCGGAGCGAGTCGAGGTCTCGCGTGTGCTTGACTCCCTACCGCAGACAGCGCAGGCCTTCGCGCAGGGCTCAATCAGCTACCGGCACGCAGCGCTGATCTCACGAACTGCCGAGAAGCTCGGTGACAAGATGGAGTCACACGCCGAGGAGATCCTGGTCACCGCGGCCAAGGATCTGGATCCCTTGCGCCTCCGCTACGTGACCATGCATCTACGCCATTGCCTGCAGCCTGATGGGGTTTTGGGCGACGCCAATGAAGCGCATGAGCGTCGCTACCTCTACCTGAGCCAAACCTTGGACGGCATCTTCCGCCTCGACGGTCAGCTGGACGCGGATGGCGGGGCTGCCTTGAAGACGGTGCTGGAGGCACTCATGGGCCCGCCGGCGGAGGACGACCGCCGGACCACCACCCAGCGGCGTGCGGATGCGATGACC
>JALZAW010000438.1 GCA_030948155.1 Candidatus Dormiibacterota bacterium
GACAAGAACAGCACACTATCGGGCTGCGCGTACTGCAGCTAGCGCTTGAGGACGATGGGTGGTCAGTTGAGCAGCTTGGAGGTCAAACGCCGGTCGGAGAGACAGTCGCGCTCGTCGCACGGCGCCAGCCGGCGCTCGTCGGACTGTCAGGAAGCTACCTTCCAAGCGTCCGGTCAATCCGTGACACGATCCAGCAAGTACAGGTTCTCGGAATCCCGGTGCTGGTTGGAGGCGCTGCCTTCATCCGGGTGCCGGAGCTGTGGCGCCGAGTTGCGGCCTCTGGGTACGGCATCGATGCCCGTGTGGGCGTACGGCTAGCCAGGAGGCTCGTCGGCCAGTGAACAGGCACGAGCACGGCGACGCGCCATCGTCTCAAGGTCTCCTTGTTGAACTCACTGACTTCTTGGCTGTAGTCGCGACCCGCGCTATGTATGACGAGCAGCCCGAGTTGTGGCAGTTGGGCGAGGAGGCGCGCGCCCGCGCGCTGGAGGACTTCGGACACCACTTCCGAGTGCTCGCCGCATTGGACGAAGTGGTCTTTGCCAGTCACGTCGAGTTTTGCATCGATCTCTTCCGCCAGCGCAGCTTCCCGCAACAGTGGCTGACGGATGGTTGGAGACACATGGCCGCTGTGATGGAACGGGAGCTCCCGCCGAAGGTCGCTGAGGAGGCCGTCCGGGTTCTCCGCCAGGGGGTGGCGAACGCCGGTGGCGAAGCCCCACCGGCACCGGAGAGCTAACCTCTAGCCGATTGTTAACAGCGTTGTGGACCCCGTCGGCGCCACCCGTGGTGGTGAACGGCGCCCTCGATGACGCATGACTGCAAGTACTGGAGATTGCCAGCCCGAGCCGTTCCGCGCCCTCTGATCAGTCAGGTCCGAACCCATCGCCATCAGCGCCCACCGTGAAAACCACACCAGTCTGCCTGTGATAACGTCCAGTCCGTCGACGATGACCAGCTTCAGGTGCATGATCGCACCCTTCTCGCTCCTTCCAATGGCGATGCTGTTGCCGATCTTGGCATTCTCCCAGTTCGAGAGACTCTTCAGAATGTCCCTTTCGTGGACGCCTCCAGTTTGGCTCTGATCCAGGCTCATGTGGACATAGACATTCGCCAAATTCAGCTGTGTGTGGACGACCTGGTTGAGCTGGTTGTCGTCGTAACCGAACATTGCAATGACCAGGCTCTTGTTCGCCGATTGGAGCAAGTCGGTCAGAGCGCCGTGAACATTGTCAACGGGACTGTAGAAGGTACGTGCGTTGGGGGATAGCCTGGCGGAAGCGGGGTGACCTTGTAGTGGTCCAATAGTTCCAGCGACTGCAGTGCCATCGTTGTCTCTCCCCCTCACCAGGAATGGTCATGCTCCTGGCCCCGCCCAGGCTCCATGACGGCGCATCGCACTCTCTAACTGGCGGAATGTCAGAGCTACCGAATCCCTTATCGGTCATAGACTCGGCTCCACCGGAATCGACCTGACCGGCCGGCGGTTGGAGGTGTCTGTATGGCGAAGCGCATCACCCTCCTCTACGGCGACCAGGTGGCCGCCCTGGACGACGCGCTCGTCCGCAATGGGGACCTCTGGCTCCAGGCCGAGGGCCTGCTGGCGGCGACCGGTTGGGAGCTGAAGCCAGAGGGGATGTGCAAGGGAGCGATATGCGTGCCCGTCTCCGATGCCCAGCGGTCGGCTCTGGTCTCCAGACAGGATGACGGCGACTGGCTCGACCTCTCGGCATTCGCGCGGATGGTCGAGCAGCCCGTCGCGCGTGACCAGGATTCTGAGACCTGGGTCTTCGGGCTGCCGGCCTGGGAGTGGAAGAGCCGATCCGCCCGCCGGGCTCCGGACTTCACTCTGAGCGACCTTTCTGGGCAGACACATTCTGTGTCCGAGCTGCTGGGCAAGAAGGTCTTTCTGCTGTTCTGGGCGTCCTGGTGAAGCTGCCGGTTCGACCTGCCGGTCTGGCAGGAGGTGCGGGAGGAGCTGGCTCCGGCCGGCTTCGAGGTGGTGACCGTCGCCGCCGACGCCAAAGGGGCTGAAGCCGCCAGTCAGTGGCTGGAGGCCGCCAACCCGGCACACCCCGCTCTGATCGACGCCGACTTCAACGCTGCCCAGCTCTACGACGTTCGCAACGTTCCGGCCGCCTTCTGGATCGACGAGTCGGGGAACGTCGTGCGCGCGAACGATCCGATCTATGCGACGAGTCCGGGTTCGGAGGGCCGGGGGGCTCGAAACGACGCCTACCTCGACGCGCTGCGCGAGTGGGTGGCGCACGGAGAGCAGAGCCGGTACCTGCAAGATGCCGCGAAGATTGAAGCGCGGCGGGGTCAGACCACGTTCGCGGACATGCAGGCGGCCGTCAGCTTCAGGCTGGGCGTGTTCCTCGCCCAGCGTGGGGACGTGGACGCCGCCCGTAAGCACTTCGACCACGCCGGCCAGCTGAGCGGGGCGAACTGGACGTACCGGCGGCAGGCCTGGAACCTGACGGGAGCGGACCGCGCGACGATCGTGGCGGGGATCCAGGATCCCGAGGCTCCGCCCTTCTACCCGCCGCTCGACCTGGAGCCGGAGCGAGCGTAGGCCGTCCGGACCGGAACTGTCCGCCCAGGAGGAAGAGGCAGGGAATGCGGCCCTTCCTGAACTTGTAGATAATGTAGGTCTTCAATATGAAGCCAGAAACAGATGAGCTGAAGGCGCCCCGATTGGCGGAGGACTCCGACGGCTGCCTCTTCGACGAGCGGGCCCGCGAGCTGTTGGGCTCCGCCGAGGGGGCGGCCGGCCTGGAGGCGATCGCCGCCGTCCGCGTCGCGGCGCACCACCTGCACCGAATGCAGGAGCGCTGGGCGGAGAGCCACGGGCTCAGCGAGGGCCGGCTGCAATTGCTCTTCATGCTCAGCCGGCGCCCGGAAAGCGGCATCAGCCTCGGTCACCTGGCCGAACTC
>JALZAW010000439.1 GCA_030948155.1 Candidatus Dormiibacterota bacterium
CCTTGAAGTAGCCGAGCTCGTCGGCGAGGGTGAGCGGCATGTAGATGATCTGGCCCTGGCCGCCAACGCCTGCCTTGAGGCTCGTTTTCTCAGGCGGCCCGGCCGACTGAGCGGGGCCCGGGGTGTTGGCGCCGCCACCGCAAGCGATGGCCATCACCAATAGGACCGCCAGAGCTGCGAACTTCTTCACCGCCATCCTCCTCCCTCGTTTCAGGCCGCCAGCAGGTCGCCCGCCGGCTGCGGCTTCCAACGTACCAAGCGCCTTTCCAGCTGGGTGACCAGCAGCTCCACCAGCACCACCACCACGCTGAGCACCGCCAGCCCGGCCCAGACCCCGGTCGCGTCGAGGTTGCCCTCTGACTGCGCGATTATGTGCCCCAGGCCCCGAGAGGAGCCGAGGTACTCCCCGACCACAGCCCCCACCATCGCGAAACCGACAGACGTGTGGAGGCTGGTCAGGATCCAACTCAGGGCAGATGGCAGCAGCACGTGCCAGGCCATCTGCCTCTCCCCGGCGCCCAGCATTCGGGCGTTGTTGAAGACGTTCCGGTCCACTTCCCGGACGCCCTGGAAGGCGTTGAAGAAGACTATGAAGAAGACCAGCGAGAAGCCCAGCGCGATCTTGGAGTTGGCGTCGAGTCCGAAGATCAGGAAAAAGATTGGGGTGAAGACGAGCCGGGGCAGGGCGTTCACCACGTGGATGTAGGGATTCAAGACCCGCGCCCAGAAGTCGGAGCGACCGAGGATGAATCCGGCTGCTATCCCCGCGGCGGTGCCGAGTACGAAGCTCATGAGGGCCTCGTACAGGGTGATGAAGACGTTGTTCAGGATGACCCCATCCTGCAGCCACTCCACCACCCGGCCAAAGATCTTGCTCGGTCGAGACCAGATGAAGGGGTCGACCAGGAAGTGCTCCTCGTCGGTGTGCTGCTTGCTACCCAGCTCCCAGAGGACCACCACGCCGACCAGGATGAGGAGCTGGATCGCGACGATCAGGTAGCGCCTGCGCCTGGCGCGAGACCGGCGGGAAAGATCCGCGCTACGTTCGCTGGCGCTCATAGCTCGCCATCACCTCCGACCGCAGATCGTTCCAGACCTGTTCGTAGATGTCGTTGAAGCCGGGGGTGAAGCGTGCCTCGACCACGTTCCGGGGCCGAGGCAAATCGACAGCATAGTCGCCTTTGAGGGCGGCCTTGGGGCCGGCCGTGAATAGGACCACCCGGTCCGAAAGCGCGATCGCCTCCTCCAGGTCGTGGGTCACGAAGAGGACTGTCGCCTCCTGTTCGTGCCAGAGCGTCAGCAGCTCCTGCTCCATCAGCGCCCGGGTCTGGGCGTCGAGCGCGCTGAAGGGCTCGTCCATGAGCAGGATGGGCAAGCTGTTGATGAGCGCCTGGGCCATCGCAACTCGCTTGCGCTGACCGCCCGAGAGCTGATGCGGGTAGCGCTCCTCGAAGCCGCGCAGACCGACTCTGATCAGCCATTCGCGGGCCAATCGCAGGGCCTCCGGTCGGGACGTGCCGCGCAGGTTGGGACCGAGGGCGACGTTGTCCAGGGCCGACTTCCAGGGCAGCAGTGCGTCGGCCTGGAACATGTATGCGCATTCGCGATTGACTGTCGTCACCGATCTGCCGGCGGTCGTCACTTGCCCCTGGCTGGGGCCGATCAAGCCCGCCACGAGATTCAGGACCGAGGACTTCCCGCATCCGGTGGGCCCGACGAGAGCGACGAACTGGCCGTGGGGGACCTGGAAGGAGATGGACTCGATGGCAGTGAACGGCCCATAGCGGAGGGCCACGCCCTCGAGGGCGACCGCGGCTGCATTGCCCGCCACCTGTCTATCTTGGCGAACTTTGAGATGGGCCGGACCGGAGTCACGCCTGCCTGCGTGGGATGGCGTCCCCGAGCGCTACGCTGCGGCCGTGTTCACAGCGGAGGATCGTGAGCGGGTGCGCAGCCGGCTGCTGGGCTGGGCGCGCGCTGACAAGCTGATCACTGGCGCAGCCATCACCGGCTCGGGAGCGTTCGAAAGCGAGGACGAGTGGTCGGACATCGACCTGGTCTTCGGCATCGAAGGGGCGGAGCCCATGACCGTCTTGAGCGATTGGACCGGTCGGCTGCAGCGCGAGTTCGACGCTTTCGACCTCTTCGACCTCCGCTCTGGCGCGACGATTTACCGGGTCTTCCTTCTCCCAATCGGTTTGGAGGTCGATCTGGCGGTCGCGCCGGCGGCGGAGTTTGGTCCGCTTGGGCCCCACTTTCGAACCGTATTCGGTGAGAGTGTCGATCGACCACGCCAGCCAGGGTCGTCCCCGTCCCATCTCGTCGGACTCGCCTGCCACCATGCGCTTCATGCTCGGGCGTGCATCGAGCGCGGCAAGGTCTGGCAGGCGGAGCACGTCCTTCATAACCTCCGCGACCACATAGCCGCCCTGGCCTGCAGCCGCCTCGGATTGGAATCGTTTTTCGGCCGGGAGCTCGACCGTCTCCCGGCCGAGGTCACGGTCCCGCTCACAGGAGCTCTTGCGAAGTCGGTCGACGCCAGCGAGCTCCGACGGGCCCTCAGCGCCGCCGTTCAGTGTCTGCTCGTCGAGATCCGGGATGTCGAGCCTGGCCTGGCTGTGAAGCTGGAGCCGGTGCTCAGGGAGGTGGACAGGTGATCGATCCCAACGCCTGGGTGGCACCGACAGCGGTTGTCAGCGGCGATGTCACTATCGGAGCCCATACGCGCGTCCTCCACGGCGCGGTGCTGACCGCTGATGGTGGACCAGTCGCCATCGGCAGGCACTGCGTGATCATGGAGGGCGCCGTCCTGCGGGGTACCGGGTCGCACGCGCTCAGAGTCGGAAATCACGTGCTGGTCGGGCCCCACGCCTACCTCACGGGCTGCAGCGTCGAAGATGAGGTCTTCATCGCGACCGGAGCGATGGTGTTCAACGG
>JALZAW010000440.1 GCA_030948155.1 Candidatus Dormiibacterota bacterium
CCGCAAGGTCAAAGATCCCCAGACCGGAGAGGTGATCACGCGGGAGAGCGTGATCGCCGGCGGCCACGACGTCACCGTAAGCCCGGCTCCCAAGTCGGTCTCCATCGTCTGGGCGTTGGCAGATGACCAGCTGCGCCGCGAGATCGAGGTCCTGGTCGGGCAGGCTGCTGACGAGGCATTTCGCACCATGCTGGCCGAGGTGCCCCTGATCAAGGAGCGCTACGGCCCCGGCCCCAACGATCTGCGCCTGGTCAAGGGTGACGACTACGTTGCGGTGGAGGCTCTGCACAGCACGGCTCGGCTCACCGAGGCCAAGCCCAACCTGCCCGACCCGGACCTACATCTCCACTGCGTGCTGATAGGAGCCGTGGACCAGAAGGGGCAGCTGCGGGCCATCGAGAGCCTGAGCATCCGCCGCTTCCGCGTGGAGCTGGGCGCCATGGCCAGCTCGACGCTGGCCGAGATGTTTCGGCAGCGAGGCTGGGAGATCGAGCGGACCCTGGTCAAGGATCGCCATGGGCGCGCGGACCAGGCTCATTGGGAGCTGGCCGGGGTGCCTCAGAGCCTGATCCAGGCCATGAGCACTCGGAGCCAGGAGATCGAGGATCTGAAGCGCCGGTACCGCGAGCTTTACGGACTGGAGCCCGACGGCCCCGGCTTCGAGCGCTTCCTGCTCGCCCACCGTGGCCCCAAGTCCCGACGCAGCTCCGAGGAGCTGAGGGCAGAGTGGGCGGCCGAGGGCCGCGAGCACGGCTACGGCCCCGAGCAGGTGACGCGGGCCCACAACGAAGCGCAGGCTCGCCAGCAGGCCGGCATCGAGATACGAGGACAGCAGAGCCCGCAGGCTGAGCAGCTCCGGGAGGAGATCCTGGCCAACCTCACTCGTGAACATGCGCTGGTTCCCAAGCGCCAGCTTGACGCCCTGCTCATGCAGCGCTCCGAAGGCCTCCTCGATCCCATCACGGCGATGGGCGTGGTGGCCGAGATGTATGGCGCCGGCGACATCCTGATGACGGCCGATGGCCAGAAGGTGACGACTCTGGAGACGCTGGCCCTCGAACAGCGGGCCGTCCGGGCCGCCGATCAGCTCCTGGAAGCTCCGCACGAGCGCAAGGCTTTGCAGGAGCAGCTGGAACGCGAATATCGCGAGGCTGAGGAGCAGGGCCGCCCTTTTGATCAGGCCCAGCGCCAGGCCATCGCGCTCGCCACCTCAGGCGCCCGCTTCGTCTCGATCACCGGACCCGCGGGCACCGGCAAAGGCCTGGCCATGCACTCCGCCGTCAAGATCTGGCACGACCAGGGACGGCGCGTCCTGGCTCTGGCGGTAGCCGGCCGCACTGCTCAGCAGGCTCAGGCCGACTCCGCCGCTGATCTCGGCTTCACCCTGGACGGCCTCCAGGCCCGCACCGAGCACTCAGTCCTCCTGCTCCAGGCCAGCGACGTGCTCCTGGTCGACGAGGCGGCCATGGTCGACCACCACCGCTACGCCGACTTCCTGGAGATCGCCGCCGCGGCCAAAGCCACCGTGGTCCAGGTCGGCGACGACGCCCAGCTCAGCCCGGTTGAGGCCGGCGGGCTTTGGACCGTCACCCACGGCATGGCCGAGGATGCCCAGCTCGCGGTCGAGCTGGAGACCGTGCGCCGAGCCCGCAACCCGGCCGAAGGCCAGGCCTGGACCGACCTACGCGAGGGCCGCATCGAGCAGGGGTTGAGCTGGTACGCGCAGCAGCAACGCCTCCATCTCTACGAGACCCGAGCCGAACTCCTGCACGGAATCGTCAACGAGTGGCGAGCCCGCGATCCGGAAGGAGTCATGGTCGTGGACACCACCAACGAGGAGCGCGACTCCGTGAACCGGATCGCACAGGCCAAGCGGCTGGAGGCTGGCGAGATCGGCCAGGAAGCCCTGGCCTTGGCCAACGGGCGCCAGATCCATGCACGCGATCGGGTCATCTTTCAGGAGATCCACCACTTCCCCGATCTTCCCAATGCCCCACTCACCCGGCGCGTGGAGAACGGCACGGTGGCAACGGTGCTCAGCCTCGACCGGGAGGCCGGCGGTGCTCGCCACCTGAACGATGCCGAGCGGGCCGCCATGGCCCGCGCCGGCCTGCTGGGAGAGGCCCAGCTCCTCCTTCACGAGCCCGCCGGCGACCGGCTGGTGACGGTGGAGGCCAGCGCTCCCCTCGAGCTCGCCTACGCGCGCCACGTCTACAAGGCCCAGGGCATGACGATCGAGGTGGGCCAGATCGCCACCGGACCTTCGACCACCCAGGAGCGTCTCTACGTGATGGCCAGCCGCTCCCGCGAGGGCACGCACATTCACGCCGTGCAGTCCGAGCTCGAGGATCTCGGCGCCCAGCCCGCCCACCTCGAGCTGGAGAAGATGGCTGACCGAGAGCTGGGACCTGTGACTCTGGAGGCCGAGGCTCAACCGCAAGCCGAGGCGGTCTCGGGACGCGAGCTCCTGGACGCCATCGACGCCACCATCGCGGAGCGGCAAACGGGAGCCCAATACGCCACTATCCGGCGCATCGAGCAGCGTGCTGTCTCCGAGCGCAAGGAGGCCATCACCGCACGCGAGCCTCGGCAGTGGTCCCCGCTTGCCGCACCCCAAAGTGATGCTGGTCAGGCTGGTAACAGTCGTGAGCAGCGGCGAGCCGAGTTCCGCCCCGAGTTCGACTCCGACTACGAGCACAACCCGCGCCACCAGGCCGGCCGAGTCTCCGAGCCGGAGGAGATCTCCGCCATTGCCCGGCCGGCGCGCAGCGATCAGCTGCGACCTCCCAGCATCGGTGAACTTGCGCAGCGTGAGCATCGGATAGCCCGAGAGGCTGAGTTCGCGCGCGAACAGCGGGAGGGGCCGATCCCCGAGAGCATGCCCGCGCGCACAGCAGCCGAGTCGGTGGGCCGCATGTACGC
>JALZAW010000441.1 GCA_030948155.1 Candidatus Dormiibacterota bacterium
GCAGGTTGTCTCGTCCCGACATGTAGCTGTAGAGGGCTGGCGACTCGATGAGGGCGCCCACCCGTGGCAGGACCCGGCGGCGGTGGCTGCGCAGGTCCCGACCGAGAAGCTCGATGCTGCCGCCGCCCGGTCTGATGAGGCCGAGGCACATCCTGATGGTGGTGGTCTTGCCAGCGCCGTTGGGACCCAGGAAGCCGAAGATCTCCCCACTCTCAACAGCCAAGTCGAGGGCGTCGACCGCCAATCGCGAACCGAACGACTTCGTCAGCCGGTCCGTCCTGAGAACGCTCGAGGTAGGTGACATGGCGGGCAGTCTCAGCGGAACGCGGACCGCCCGGCATCTGCCTGCGGAGCGAAGTCGGGTCACGCCTGAGGATGAATCTCGCCACCTTCATCCCTGGGGACCACTCACTTTCCGCCTGGGGGATGACGCCTTCGCGCGGGTCTGGCCGCAGAATGCGGGGGTGACCAGGTTGCGCTCGATGTGGCGTCGGTTGCGGGCTCTGGATCCATTGGTGACGGACGTTGCCCTGGCGGCGGTCCTGACCGTGCCGATCGCGGCCATCGCGCTGGCGCTGAGCCTCGGTCTGATTCATGCCAAGAACGCCGATCAGGGCATCGTGGGGCCGATCCTCGCCATCAGCTCGCTGGTCGCTCTGCGGCGGCGCCAGCCGCTGCTGGCGTGTGTTGTGCAGCTCGCCATCGTGGCGGCCACGGCACCGATCTGGCCGAGCCTCGCCGAGACGTTTCCCGCCGCCCTCGCGCTGCTGCTCGTCACGTACTCCAGCGGCGCCCACAGCCGGGCTCGGCTATGGTCGCTCGCTGTGGTGGCAGTGGGCTCGACAGGCCTGCTGGTGGCCACGATCCACGACGGCACCGGCTATTCCTTCCTCCTCCTTCCGCTGGCGTGGCTGATCGGCAACTCAATCCGAGCCGAGCGCCAAAACCACGCACTGGTAGCGGAGAGGGCGCGGCGCTTGGAGCAGGAACAGGCCGTAGCGCTTCGGGTCGCAGCCTCCGAGGAGCGGGCGCGGATCGCGCGCGAGCTGCACGATGTGATCGCACACACCGTGAGCGTCATGGTCGTCCAGGCGGAAGCTGCGCAGCGAATCCTGCAGAGGCAGCCGGCGGAAGCTGCAGAGGCGGTTCGCTCTGTTTCGGACAGCGGGCGCGAGGCCCTCGCGGAGATGCGGAAACTGTTGGGCTTGCTAGGCGATGGCGGTGTCGAACCGCTGACGCCGCAGCCGGGCCTGACCGATCTACCGGCGCTCATCGCGCGGGTTCGCGCCGCCGGCCTACCCGTGGAGATGGTGGTGGAGGGTCAACGCCGACCGCTACCGCCGGGCATCGAGCTGACCGCATATCGCGTTGTCCAGGAGGGACTTACTAACGCACTCAAGCACTCGGGGCGAGCGCCCACGAGGGTCATCGTTCGGTACGCCGATACCGACGTCGGGATCGAGGTGGTGGACGATGGCCGGCCCGGGCTGAGTGCGGCGGCGCCTGGTGCCGGCCGCGGCCTGCTGGGCATGCGGGAGCGGGTTGCACTCTATGGTGGCGAGCTGGAGGCCAGCCGCCAGGGTGGTGGCTTCGGAGTTCGAGTCCGGCTGCCGCTGGGCGCGCCCGCACAGGTTTGATGGCGTCGGCGCGCCCTACATTGCGCCTCCTGATCGCCGACGACCAGGCGCTCGTGCGCACCGGCTTCCGGCTGATTCTCAATGGCGAAGACGACATGGAGGTGGTCGGCGAGGCAGCCGATGGCGAGCAGGCGGTTGGCGCCGTACGCCGGCTGCGGCCTGATGTCGTGCTGATGGACGTCCGCATGCCGAAATTGGACGGTCTGGAAGCGACTCGGCTGATTCTTGGCGACTACCCGCGGCCCGATGGCCCGGGCGGCCAGACATGCCGGATCATCATCTTGACGACCTTCGATGTCGACGAGTACGTCTACGCGGCGATGCGGGCTGGGGCCAGCGGTTTTCTACTCAAGGACGTTTCCGCCGACCAGCTGGTGGCGGCGGTACGGCTGGTGGTTGCCGGAGAGGCGTTGCTGGCGCCGGCGATCACGCGCCGGCTGATCGAGCGCTTCGCGCGGCCCGCGCCGGCGCTGGCCGTGTCGCATGGCGCCTTGGCCTCACTGAGTGGCCGGGAGATGGAGGTGCTGGCTTTGATGGCTCGAGGGCTGAGTAACGCGGAGGTGGCGGAGGCGCTGCACCTGAGCGAGGCGACCATCAAATCCCACGTGGCCCGGGTGCTGTCCAAGCTGGGCCTGCGGGATCGGGTGCAGGCGGTAGTGCTGGCATACGAGTCGGGGGTGGTGTCGCCGGGCGACGGATCTGGGATTCGCGCCGGGCGGCTCTGAGGGCGCTGGCACTCTGTCTGTCTAGCTCGATCCGACGCTGCCGGGTCGACAGCCCAGTCTCCAGGCGATTCCCGCTGCAAGGGTCTCCCTCGGCCCAGACGGAACGTAGGAGAGATTGACGGGAATGTCGGCAGATGCCCTTTTGAGGTGATTCCGGACCAGTTGATTACGGGGGCGACGATGAGGCGAGCCGCAATCGCGGCGGCGATCGTCCTGGCGACCCTAGCCACGCCAGGCCGCCTTGTCCACGCCCAAGCGCCCGCGGCCCACGCAACTCCGGCCACCCTCGCGGTGGCGAAGGCAGACGCGGACCTGCAGGCAGCCGAGAACCAGGCAGCCGCCCTGCAGCAGCAACTTGGATCTGCGCAGGTCCAGGTGGCCCAGCTTCAGCAGCGGCAGAACCAGTTGATGGGCAAGATCGGAGAGGCCCAGGCCCAAGAGGCGGTAATGGACCGGCGGCTCCGGGACTACGAGGCTCAGGAGGCCCAGCTCCGGCTCGGCCTCGCGCGGATCGCCCGAGAGGAATACGAGCGCAACGGTTCAGAGCTGGTCTGGCTGCT
>JALZAW010000442.1 GCA_030948155.1 Candidatus Dormiibacterota bacterium
GACCGGACCACACCCAGCTCGCCCTGCTCCACGCCGCTGGGCTCGCGCAGCGGCAGCTGCTCGCCGAAGTGGATCACCTGACCAGGGCGCAGCTGGGCGCCGCTGAACGTGCGCAGAACCTCCAGGTCGGACTCCCGAGGGAGCTGGGCCTCCGCCAGCTCAGGCTCGCTGACGTGGACCTCGACCGGAGCTGCTTCCAGCTCCTTGACGTTGACGCTCAGATCCTCCAGCTCGGAGCGGAGTACGTGCACGCGAGTGCCCTCCTGGGAGCGGGAGAGCATCACATAGAGGCTCTGGGCGCTCGTGTGCTCGGAGACCCCGGCGTCCATGCTGGGGGCCTTGTCCGAGGCCGTCATGCCTTGGCCCTTCATCACGTGCCGGGCGTAGCCCAGCTCCAAAGGGATGTTCAGGTCCACCTGGACGGTGCGGTCGCCCTGCGGCTCGTGCAGCTGGAGCACCAGGGAGCCACCAACGGCGCCCTGCTCCTGACTCTGTTGCTCTTGTGGCCGGAGCTCCAGCACGGTTGCCTTGGTGCCGTTCTCGATGCGGCGGCCGGGGCCATTGAGCTTCCGGTCCAGCTGTACCGAATGCTTGGCGGTGAGCACGCGATCGCCGACTCGCACCTCCGGACCGCCGGGAAGTGTGAGCCCCTCCTCGCCCAGCTCGCCGGCCTCCAGGCGCTTGGCCTGGGCCATCCGGTTCAAGCTGTCGCGCTCGGCGTTGGAGGTGTCCACCAGCATCACACCCTCGCGGTTCAGCTCCCACCAGGCAGCGACCATGCCCTGGAGCAGCTCGGGGCGCGTGTCATAGAGCCGGAGGTTTCCCACGTCGCGATACCAGGTCAGGGCTTCCTCGATCCGGCCTTCCCGGAGGTCAGTCCAGGCCTGCGCCTCGTAGGGGTCCTTGGTGCGATGGATCTCACGCAGCTCGACGGCGGCGCCTTGCTTCTGAGCCAGGCCATGGAAGATCGTCCAGAGCCCACCAGGACCGACCGGGTTGAGCTGATGATCGTCGCCTACCTGGGTGATGCTGGCGCCGGCGTTGGCGGCAACCTCCAAGAGGTTGGCGTAGCGCTCGTGGTCGATCATCGCCGCCTCGTCCACCAGCAACATGTCGCTCGCTCGGAGCTGGAAGGGCGGCGGGAACTCGATCGCCGGGGGACTCCAGCGCGGCTTGGTGCGAGCCGTGAGGGCGTCCAGAGTCATTGGTTGGGCGCCGGAGTCGTGAGCCGCCTGCTGGGTGGTGCGCCCGGCTACGGAAAGGGCGAACACGCGGCGGCCCTGCTCACGCCAAAGATTGACCATGGTCCGGCTGGCCCAGCCCTTACCGGTGCCCGCTGGTCCAGCGATGGAGACGAAGCGAGCGCCCGAGGTCGCCAGGGCTATGGCCTGGCGCTGTTCGGGGTCAAAAGGGCGGCCCTCCTCCTCGGCACGGTCGAACTCCTTGCGTAGCCGCTCCGGGGGAGCGCTCGCGCCCGGCTGTGCCTGCAGCACGCGACCGAGGGCGCGCTCGGCACGCTGCTCCTGGGCCATCACCTCCAGGGTGGTGACCTGGCCGTCTTCGGTCCTGAGCAGCTCGCCTTCCCCGTAGAGCTGATTCACGACAAGGTCGGCGACATAGGGCCTCACCAGTCCTACCGCCCGCTGCTGAGCCAGGGCGTCCAGCTGGCGCTCAGGGACCAGGGCATGATCGCGGCAAAGGTCGCGCAGGATCTCCCGGCGCAGCTGCAGAGCTTCTGGGCTGCCGACCTGGCGCTCCTGCCAGTGCTGGGCGCGCTCGCTGGCCTGGAGGGCAAGCAGGGCAGCCTCTTCGGGACCGTAGCCGGACTCCTCGGCCTCCGCCTGCCAGAGGGCGTGCAGCTCCTCTCGACTGACGTGGCTCTTGGCGCCTCGGCGGGCAGTCACGAAGCGCTCCCAGCCGGGACCGATGGCCTCGCGACCTGTCTTCTCGCGGTACTGGCGGGCCAGGTCCGAGATCTCCTGGCTGCGCCCGGACATGGCCTTGATCAGCTCCGGCGGGATGCCGCTAATCTCCCAGGCGATCCGCTTCACGGAGCCGTTGGGCGCCAAGATCGGCGTGCGCTCGATCTCGAAGCCGGCGCGCTCTAGGGAGTGGGCCAGGGTCGCCTGCGCCATGCCGTCCACTTCCTTCATGCGCTGGAGAAAGAGCCGGGACTCGATGGCGCGCAGGCTTCCGTCTTCTCGGAGATCGGCGAACTGGAGGGCGTGGACGTGCAGTTGCGGGTCCGGGATGCCCGCCTTCGACTCGGCGATGCGGGCCGTCGTGTGTAGCACCTGAAGGCCAACCACGTCGTTGGCCTTGATGGCGCGTACGTCGTTGGGTCCAGGGCCGTACCTTTCGCGAACCAGCGGGTAGTGCCTGGTGACTACCCCTACAGCTCCGGCCACGGCCCCGACGACCATGTTCTCGATGCGTACTCTCAGCTCCGGCGAGGCCATGGCCCAGAGGATCGAGACGCTCTTGGGCGCGGGGCTGACCGTGATGTCCAGGGCCCCGACCATGGTCCCGCTGGGCCCGAAGCGACGCAGCAGGCGACCGGTGAGGGGATGCAGGCCTTGCAGCAGCCGCTCGACGGCGGAGAGCGTCACCAGCTGCCCCAAGCCGAGCTCGGCTCGGGCTCGCTCCGAGGCCGACCACCACATGGGCGCTCGGTGCGCCTCCGAGTAGTAGTCGCCGACCGCCTGCGGGTCGGCCAGGTAGACCACGGCGGCACCCGCCGGCTGGCCCTGGCCGATCATCAGCTTATGCCGGGTAACTGCCACTCCTTCTCGCCTCCAACGACGAATCCTAGCTTGAAATAGCACCTTGTGCGTCAAGTCTGGTTCGTCGTTGTTGCTCCTTTCGGAGCGGTCGCAAAGTCCCGCTGGTCGGCGAGAACCGCAGGCCAGGAGCGGGAGTCC
>JALZAW010000443.1 GCA_030948155.1 Candidatus Dormiibacterota bacterium
CGCACCTGGGGTCTGACTGCCTGCGCACGCGGCCTGGACAGCCAGCAAGAGAGCCGCGAGTACGGCGAACAACACGGCGGGTTTTCGGGTGGGCATCCCTCTTCTCCTTTTCGGGCTGCTACCCTCCGGGTGTCTTCTCCCAGCGAGCCCAGTTGCAGCTTCTAACTGTGAGAGCCTGACTGTGGTTACTAGGGAGAGCGGGACAGACTGCGGAAGGCTACGCGGTGAGCTCCCGTCACGGACGAGAAAGAGAGAGGATTGGTCGACAGCCTGCCCGTCGTTATCCCGCTGAGCTGTGCGGGGATCCTGAGCGTCGAGGGAGATCGGGAGGCGGCAAGGGGCATGGCGCGGGCGCTGCTCCTGCAGCTGGTGACCTTCCATTCCTCGGAGGATCTACGCGTCATCTGCTGTGTTGGCGAGGGGATCTTGATCCGCTGAAAGAGGGTGACGCTGCCCCGGGTGGCGTTCTGGAAAGAGGTGTTTTCGGAACACCGCGCCGGGACCATGGCAGCGAACTCGCGGAAGAGGCCCCTCAGCGGGGGAGGGTTTTCGGAACGCCCTGAACAGACGTCACCCGCGCTTCCTCGGCGGCCACCAGGAGGCGGTCGAGGGTTCCCGCGCCGACGTTCAGCCGCAGCGCCGCCGCCCGCTTGCCGATCTGCTGGTCGCCGAGCCTGCGGGCCTCCTGCCATCGCTCCTCGAAGCCAGCGCGCGCCAGCACGCTCGGTCGCCCCAGCCGGCTGCCCTTCCGCCGTGCATTCTCCAGGCCTTCGAGCACGCGCTCCCGGGTCAGATGGCGCTCGAACTCTGCCACCGCACCCAGGACGGTCATGAGCAGACGCCCGATGGGCGTCGTTGTGTCCAGCTCCGGTTGGCTGACGCAGACGAAGGCGACGCCTGGCGCCCTCCACTCCTTCGGCGTGTTCAGGCACTCGATCGTCGAACGCCACGCCCGGTCCAGTTCCAGACCACGACCAGATCGAGGGGGCTGGCGGACGGCGCCGCCGGAGGGGCCCGGCTGCTGGGCGGAGCTCTGGCCGACGATCCGGAACGGCGGCGGCGCGTGGCGGCCGGCGGCTACATCGGCACCGCCGTGCTGGCTGCCCTGATCGGCCTCAGCGGCGCGATCTGGCAGGCCGCCCTGCTTCGGATCGCGGCCTGGACTACGCGAGGGCTGCGAGTGCCGCCCCGCAACGCGCTGCTCGCCGACCTCACCGAGCCGGCCACCTACGGGCGCGCCTACGGCTTCGAGCGCGCGATGGACAATCTGGGCGCAATCGTGGGGCCACTGCTGGCCCTGCTCCTGGTCGTCCTGGTCGGCGCCCGCGGAGCGATGCTGCTCTCCGTCGTGCCCGGCTTGCTCGCCGCTGGCGCCATCCTCTACGCGATCCGCCAAATCCCACGGTCCAAGACGGCGCAGCGGCAACCGCTCCGGCTCCAGCTGCGGCCGGTGCTGCGAGGCCAGCTGGGACGGCTCATGATTGGGATCGCCGCTTTCGCGGTCTGGGTGATGATGTCAGCCTCATCAATCTGCTCGCCCTGGCCGGCCATCCTGGCCGCTTCGACGACGCCCGAAGGCATCGTTGGCACCTTCAGCTGACTCCAGCGATGAGCTGCCATCCGCTGGCGAGTTGCTCTCCGGATGCTAGGCGCCGGCGAGGACTGGCGACCAGGTCGGAGGAGCAACTCTAGGCGGCCAGATTTCGAGCTGGCGGCCGGCAGATCACGTACATCTTCTCAAGCACTACGTTATTTGTACCGTCTGGCTGATAGGTCACGATGAGGGGCGCAATCAGATACATTCTCGGCCCACCCGCCACCGGGACGAGGACTATCCAGGCTACGTCGTAGACCTTGGTCAAGACTTCTTCCGACGTGTAGCTGGCGATGCTCAGCTCACCTTGCACGGCCTTGTACTGGGTTTGCTCGCTCCCAATCACCACCCCGCTCAGATTGGGGGCGACATTAAGGCTCGTCGCCGTAAATGAGCCATTGCTGCCGGGCGTCGTAACGATGATTGTGGTGAGATCACCGTTCAGATTCACCTCGTCACCGTTGCAAAGGTTTTCCACGATGACGGCCTGGAGGTGGCTGCCGGTAATCGAAGTGACGCTGCCTTCGGCCCGTCCGGTCGTTGGCCCCACCATGACCATCGCGAGCGCTCCGACTAAGGAGAGTGCGCAGCCTAGAAACCGATGTCCCATGCCAGCCCGCTTGATCACCACAGTTCCCCCTCCCTTTGTGCCGAACGAGACCAGGGCATGATACCGGGCTATCGACGGAGTGTTCAGGATAGGGTGTGTAAAAGTGGGTTTTCGTCACCTATCCTTCCCTGCTAAGCGTGACGAACGTATGTTCGGGCGACAGTTGAAGGCCAACCATTGAGCCAGCGACCGGCTGAGGGAGCCGGCTTGACCCCGCATGAGAAGCGCGTCCTCGATCTCAGGAGCGGCCTTGCCAACGGCCGTCGGTACTCGATTCCTGAATTGGCACGACGGTTCGGAGTCAGTGAGGACAAGATCATCGAGATCCTGCGGTCGGCCCAGAAGAAGCTGGGACCGCCGCCGCCGTGAGCGCTAAGTGCTCGCCAGGGCCGGCGGCGCTCCCGGAGCTCGCCTCGGGGGCTAGTCAGCTGAGCTTCGGGCTGGTCGCTCTCGATGATCCACTGTCGGCGTTGCAGCGAGAGGCTGCTCAGCCGATGAGCGCCGATGCGGTCACGACTCCAGCTTTTCCATTTGAGCCCGCCTCGTCTGCCGGCCGCCTCCGAGCCACCGGGGCGCCTCTCCTCGAGCACCCCGTCACGGCTTACCTGAACGGGCTGGCCCCCTCCTCACGGCGACCTCAGCTCCCGGCCCTGGACTGGATCGCCCGTCGAGCCACCCAGCTCTACACCGCCGAGACCC
>JALZAW010000444.1 GCA_030948155.1 Candidatus Dormiibacterota bacterium
CGGCGGCACTCTGGTCAGCGCAACGGTGGAGGGCCCCCTGGGCGATCCCGTGACAGCCATCTACGGCCTCATCGACGAAGGTGGTACAGCCGTCATCGAGCTGGCCGCGGCCAGCGGACTGCCACTTCTGGCCGCCGACCGGCTGGATCCGCTGCGCGCTTCCACCTACGGCTTCGGCCAGTTGCTGGAGGCCGCCGCGGAGCGGGGCGTGGAGCGCATCATCGCCGGCATCGGCGGCTCGGCCACCAACGACGGTGGTGCCGGCATGGCCCAGGCTCTGGGTTTCCGCCTACTTGACGGTGCAGGCCGGGATCTGCCTCGCGGCGGCGCCGCCCTGGCCCGGCTGGAGCGGATCGACGCCTCAGGGGTCGATCCCCGCTGGCGGACCATCGAAGTGATGGTGGCGGTCGACGTCAGCAATCCACTCTGCGGCCCGCGGGGAGCCAGCGCCGTCTACGGTCCCCAGAAGGGCGCCACGCCCCAAATGGTGGGAGAGCTAGACAGGGCCCTGGGCCGTTTCGCGGAAGTCATCGGCCAAGAGGTGGCTGAACTACCCGGTGCGGGTGCCGCCGGCGGCACCGGAGCCGGGCTGCGTCACTTCCTGGGCGCCAGACTGACACCTGGCGCGCCTCTCATCATCGAGGCGGCAGGGCTCGACGCGCGCCTTA
The DNA here is from genome assembly GCA_030948155.1 of Candidatus Dormiibacterota bacterium. Lineage (GTDB taxonomy): Bacteria > Chloroflexota > Dormibacteria > Dormibacterales > Dormibacteraceae > Dormiibacter. Next base: position 669 of record JALZAW010000444.1, read on the forward strand.
CCGGGGCGGCGGCCGTGCTCACCGGGGAAGGCCGAGTCGACGCTCAGAGCGTCAACGGAAAAGGCCCGGTCGAAGTCGCCCGCCGAGCTAGGAAGGCGGGCGTGCCGGTGGCGCTTGTCGCCGGTCAATTGGGTGAGGGCTGGGAGGCCGTCCGCCAGGAAGGGGTCACCTGGGTGGAGAAGAGCACCCCAGACGGCATGCCGCTGGCGGAGGCTCTGGCACAGGCCGAGAAGCTGCTTCAAGACGCGGCTGGGAGGGCAGTTGGGCACCTCTTGGGCTGCTAATCTCTCGCCATGAGCATCGCCGGCGCCGAGCTGCTCCGGGTCGAGAACCTGAGGACGTATTTCCATACGCGTTCGGGCCTGATGAGGGCTGTGGACGGGGTGGACCTGAGCCTTAACGCCGGGCAGACGCTCTGTCTGGTCGGAGAGTCGGGCTCCGGCAAGAGCGTGACCTCACTCTCAATCATGGGTCTCATTGACGGCCGGGGCCAGATCTTGAATGGCAGCCGCATCGCCTTCCAGGGCCTCAATCTGCTGTCAGTGGGCGAGGGCACCCTGCAGGGCATCCGCGGGAACGAGATGTCGATGATCTTTCAGGAGCCGATGACGTCGCTCAACCCGGTCTACAGGATCGGCGACCAGATCGGCGAAACGCTGAAGCTGCACCGGCACGAGATGAGCGACAGGCAGGTCAGGGAACGGATAATCGAGATGCTGCAGCTGGTCGGCATTCCGGCCCCTGAGCGGCGGATGGGGGACTATCCGCACCAGTTGTCGGGCGGCATGCGCCAGCGAGTGATGATCGCGATGGCCCTCGCCTGTGAGCCCAAGCTGCTGATCGCTGACGAGCCGACGACTGCCTTGGATGTCACCATCCAGGCCCAGATCCTGGAGCTAATGAAGGATCTTCGCCAGCGGCTCGACATGGCCATCCTCCTGATCACCCATGACCTGGGCGTCGTGGCGGAGATGGCGGACGAGGTCGCCATCATGTACGCCGGAAGAGTGGTGGAGCGAGGACCTGTGAGGCAGGTCTTCGAGTCACCGCAGCATCCCTACACAGAGGCGCTCCTCCACTCAATCCCCATCCTCGGCATGACCCAGGCGGAGCCGCTCAAGGTGATCCGGGGCATGGTCCCGAGCCCTCTCAACTGGCCGAAGGGCTGTCGCTTCGCTTCTCGCTGCGACTACACCTTCGACCGCTGTTTGCAGGAGGATCCGCCGCTTCTACCGGCCGGCGAGCAGCATTCGGCCTGCTGGCTCTGCGAGAGCGGACAGCGGCCTGCCGCAGGCGTTCACGCATGAGCGCCGGTCCCACCGTCGCCGGCTCTTCAGTCGCCACAGGTCCGCTCCTCGAAGCGCGGGATTTGAAAACCCACTTTCCCGTCCGCCGCGGCATCCTGCAGTCGGTCGTCGGCCAGGTCCACGCCGTCGACGGGGTCGATCTCAGCATCATGCCGGGCGAGACGCTGGGCTTGGTGGGTGAGTCGGGCTGCGGCAAGTCCACACTCGGCCGGAGCCTGTTGAGGCTGGTCGAGCCGACCGCCGGTTCGATTCAGTTCGAGGGGCAGGATCTGATGAAGCTGCGGGGTCGGGCGCTAAAGGCGAAGCGCCGCGACATGCAGCTGATCTTTCAGGATCCTGTCGGCTCTCTGGATCCCCGCATGACAGTGCGGCAGATAATCGGCGAGGGACTTCAGGCGCATGGCATCGACCGCGGCCACCAGCGCGAGAACCGCGTCAAGGAGGTGCTGGAGCGGGTGGGGCTGCGGCCGGAGGCCGCGGGGCGCCATCCTCACGAGTTCTCCGGCGGCCAGCGCCAGCGCATAGGCATCGCGCGAGCCCTGGTGCTCAGGCCCAAGCTCGTGGTGGCTGATGAGCCGGTCTCGGCCCTGGACGTCTCCATCCAGTCGCAGGTGCTGAACCTGCTGGTGGAGCTGAAACGGGAGTTCAGCCTGACCTACCTCTTCGTCGCCCACAATCTGGCGGTGGTGGGCTACATCTCGGATCGCATAGCCGTGATGTATCTGGGCAAGGTGGTGGAGCTGGCGCGGGCCGCAGACCTCTATCGCCGGCCGCTGCACCCGTACACGGTGGCGCTGCTCTCAGCGATCCCGGTTCCCATCCCAGGTCAGAAGCGGCAGCGGATAGTCCTCCATGGCGACGTGCCCAGCCCCATCAATCCTCCCTCTGGCTGCCGTTTTCGCACGCGCTGCCCGCTGGCGCAGCAG
>JALZAW010000445.1 GCA_030948155.1 Candidatus Dormiibacterota bacterium
GATCCCAACCGATGGTCTCGCCCTGCCGGTGGCGGCTGGAGCACGGGGCGCTTCGGGCGGCGTGCCGTTGCCGACCGCCGGCATCGTCCGTCGGCTGTCCGCGCCGACCTGCCAGCATCGGTGCTCATGGAGGCTGCGCGCTCACACCCCCAAACTCCCCTCCCGCCCCTTCACTTTCTTCGCACCCTGAGAGAGCTTCGCAGCCTCCTAACCGAATTGAGCAGCCTGACACACGCGGATCAGCTTTGGGGAATCCGAACGCTGCGCAGCCGGCTGGGAATCGCCTTTCAGCGGCCCTCATCGCTGGTCGAGCCGATGAATCAGCTGGACTTGGCCGCCTCCTTACTGGACGCCATCTGCGAAGCTGCCGAGGCGGGCTGGGGTGGCCTCCGGGAGCAGGACGCCTTCCCGTTACCCGGCGTCCGGGCCGACCGCAGCGCCGCCCGGATCTACGAGCTGACAGCGGACATCTCCGACGCGGTAGGAGTGTGGCGACAGGCCGGCTCGTACCGGCGCCTCTGAACGAGGCTCGAAATCCGGAGGCTTTACCCACCTGGAGAGCACTCGTCCACAGGTCTAGCCACACGGCTTCCACAGGTTGTCCACGCCACGATCTTGGGGCTGAGGGCAGTCTCAACCGCAAGATATTGACATTTGGCAGTCAAAGTCGTAATCTAGCAAAAGTTCTGTTTCAGTGGCCCTGGGGCATTTCTTGGCGGGCATGCTCCGGGGCCTTTTCTCCCCGGCCGGTCAGTCCGGCAAGGGTGTTTGGAGGCTCCTGAGAAGGAATGGCGAAGAACGTAGCCGACGTCGCAGCATCTCACCAAGAACCGCGCTCAGCTCTCAGCGGCCTCGAGTTTGGCAGATACTTCACCCCCGCCGAAAGCCATGCCTATGACCTGATCGAGTGGGAGCGGCGGACCGCCGCGATCACCAGCGAGCAGGGGGTGACGATCTTCGAGCAGGAGGGGGTCGAGGTCCCCCGCTCCTGGTCGCAGCTGGCGCTCAATGTGGTGGCTCAAAAGTACTTCAGGGGTCACCAGGGCAGCCCCGAGCGGGAGACCAGTGTGCGGCAGCTCATCGACCGTGTGGTCAACACGCTCGGCGAGTGGGGCCGGCAGGGAGAGTACTTCAGAAGCGAGCAGGATGCGAAAAACTGGGAGGAGGAACTGCGCTGGCTCCTGGCAACCCAGCACGCATCCTTCAACAGCCCTGTCTGGTTCAACCTGGGCGTGCCCAACCGCTCACAGCAGGGCTCCGCCTGCTTCATCAACTCCGTCCAGGACACGATGGAGTCCATCCTCGAACTGGTCAAGACCGAGGGGATGCTGTTCAAGTTCGGCTCGGGCACCGGCACCAACCTGTCTGTTCTGCGCTCCTCGAAGGAGCGGCTCGCCGGCGGCGGCACCGCCTCGGGTCCTGTCTCGTTCATGCGCGGCTACGACAGTTTTGCCGGCTCTATCAAGTCAGGCGGCACCACTCGTCGGGCCGCCAAGATGGTCATTCTCAACGGTGACCATCCAGATGTGAAAGAGTTCATCGTCTGCAAAGCGGACGAGGAGAAGAAGGCCTGGGCTTTGATCGACGCCGGCTACGAGGCGGGCTTCAACGTTCCGGGCGGCGCTTATGACTCGGTGCAGTTTCAGAACGCCAACCACTCCCTGAGGCTCACTGACGAGTTCATGGAGGCAGTTGAGAACGACACCGAATGGGTGACCAAGGCAGTCACCGACGGCCATCCGCTCGAGAAGCACAGGGCCCGCGACCTTTGGCGGGAAACCGCTGAAGCCGCCTGGATCTGTGGAGATCCCGGGCTGCAGTTTGACACCACGATCCAGCAGTGGAACTGCGTGCCCAACACTGGCCGGATCAACGCCACCAACCCCTGCTCAGAGTTCGTTTTCCTGGACGACACAGCCTGCAACCTGCTTTCGCTCAACCTCATGAAATTCCAGAGCGAGGACGGGACCTTTGACTCCCAGCGGTTCGAGAAAGCCATCGACATCTGCTTCTTGGCCCAGGAGATCATCGTTTCCGACGCCAGCTACCCCACGACAGCGATCGCCGCCAACTCGGAGCGCCTCCGGCCGCTCGGTCTGGGCTACGCCAACCTCGGCGCCCTGCTGATGTCGATGGGTCTCGCCTACGACTCCGACGAAGGCCGTCGCTACGCCAGCGCCATAACGGGCATCATGACAGGCCGCGCCTACGCCCAGTCGGCGCGCATGGCCGAGGTGAAGGGTCCCTTCGCCGAGTTCCAAGACAACCGTAGCGAGATGCTGCGGGTCATGAACCAGCATCGGGGAGCCGCGTACGCGCTCAGTGCCGCAGGCGCAGCCGGCGTCCCCGTCGAGGCAGCCCGAGCGGCCTGGGACGAGGCGGTGAAGCTCGGTGAGAGGCACGGTTATCGCAACGCCCAGGCCACAGTGCTCGCACCGACCGGGACGATCGGGCTGATGATGGACTGTGACACCACAGGCATCGAGCCCGATCTGGCCCTTGTCAAGTACAAGCGTTTGGTCGGCGGCGGGATGCTGAAGATCGTCAACGGCACAGTCCCCCAGGCCCTGCGCAAGCTTGGCTACGACGCGGCTCAGACCAAGGCCATAGTTGAGTACATCGACGAACACGACACGATCGAGGGCGCGCCGGAGCTGGCCGACCAGCACCTCAAAGTGTTCGACTGCGCCTTCAAACCCCTCAACGGACAGCGCTCGATCAAGCCGATGGGTCATGTCAGGATGATGGCGGCGGTCCAACCATTCATCTCCGGTTCGCAGTCCAAAACCGTCAACCTGCCTCACGCTGCGAGCGCCGAGGACATCGCCGACGTTTACCTGCAGTCGTGGAAGCTCGGTCTCAAGTGCATAGCCATCTATCGCGACGGCTGTAAGC
>JALZAW010000056.1 GCA_030948155.1 Candidatus Dormiibacterota bacterium
ATCCTGCGCCGGGTCCAGCCCAGTGGTCTCCAGGTCGAAGGCGGCGTACTGCATGAGTGTCCTGGTGCTGACCCTAAGCGCTGGTTCCAGGTGCTGCCTGGATGACGCCGGCCAGCTCGGCTCGGAGCCGATCCAGATCTGAGTAGTCGCCGCGCAGCTCCGCCGGGAGCAGCTCCGCAATCGCCAGCATGATGGCATCCGCCGCTTCCTGGTACTGCACCGGGCGGCCGTCAGGCCGCCGCGATTGGACGTTGAAGGGCGGTCCGAAGCGGACTTCGACCGGAACCCGGCGGGGCCAATGAGCCCCGGTCGGGAAGCATTCGCGGGTGCCGATCAGCCCGACCGGCTGCACCGGCACTCCAGTCGAGCGGGCAAAGAACCCAACTCCGGGCTCGGCGCGAATCATTCCCCCCTCGCGAACACGTGTCCCCTCCGGATAGACGACCAACGCCTCCCCCGCACGCAGCAGGCCGAGCACCTGTCGCACCGCGCGACGGTCCGCCTGGTGCCGAGCGATGGGGATGGCCCCGTAGCTGCGGAAGACCCAGGCGGTGAACCGCGAAGTCTGGAAGTACTCGACCTTCGCCAAGCTCCAGGCTCGTCGCCGCGGCAGATAGGCAGGCAGCAGCGGCGGGTCCATCGTCGAACGGTGGTTGGCACAGACCAGAAGACCTCCCTCCGCCGGCACCAAGTGCTGGCCGGAGACAACGAAGCACCCGGCCAGGTAGACGCTGACGGCCAGCCTCATCACCGCCCGCAGCAGCGAGTACATGTTCAGCCTCTCCGAACGCTGCTCAGGATGGAGCTGACGACCTGATCCAGATCCAGCTGGTCAGTGTTCAAGACCTGCGCGTCATTGGCCGCCCTGAGTGGTGAAGTGCTTCGCTCCCGATCGCGACGATCGCGCTCTTCGATCTCCCGCCGCAACGCTGCCGCGTCAGGTCTCAGCCCCCGGCCGTGCTGCTGGAGTTGGCGCCGACGCACGCGCTCTTCCACGCTGGCGTTGAGAAAGAACTTGTGGCGCGCCTGGGGGAGCACGACAGTGCCGATATCGCGGCCGGCCATCACCACCCCGGAGCGGGCCAGCCGACGCAGCTGGGGGAGGAGCGCCGCCCTCACGTGGGGTTGCTCGGCGACGCGTGACGCCGCCTCGCTCACCTCTGGCGCGTAGAGCCCTGGCCCCACCTCCACGCCATCGATAGCCAACCGGTCTGGCAGCAGCTCCAGGCGCAAGTCGTCCGCCAGTCGGACCAGAAGTTCGGCGGGGGCTGTCGACGTGTCAGCCCCACACTGCAGCGCGGTCAGGGCAACCGCGCGATAGAGAATGCCGCTGTCGATGAAGGGCAGGCCAAGCTCCGCCGCCACCCGACGTCCGACAGCTGACTTGCCAGAACCGGCCGGACCATCGATGGCGACCTGCTGCCCGTCCAGGAGCCTAATGTCCTGGAACTGAGATCCGCGGCATATTCCCGGGATCGGGGGCCAGAGCCAACCGGGGTCCCCAGGAAGTCGATGACTTCGTGGGGTGGAACCGGGGTCCCCAGGAAGTCGATGACTTCGTGGGGTGAAAGGAAAGGGAGGCGCAAGGAGGAGCGCACTTCCAGCCGGGGGCCCAGCGCAGCGGGGGCGTGCGACGCGGCGCCAGGCCCCTTGACGCCGGCTTCAGCGCCGCAGGCGCCCGGCCGCCCAGCCCGGAAAGATGCCAGGAACTTCGGTTCGAGGACACTAGGTGTCAACCGCCAGGTCGGCGGCTTCGCGCAGCGCCTTCAGCTCCGACGGACGCAGGCGGCGCCAACCGCCTGGATGGAGCCGGCCGAGCCGGATCGGGCCGAACGCCTCCCTGGTCAGGCCCTCCACCGGGTGCCCGACGGCCGCGAACATGCGCCTGATCTGGCGGTTGCGGCCCTCCCTCAGAGTCACTCGCAACTGGCTGTACTGGCCGCGGCTGCTCAGCAGCTGGACCTCCGCCGGTTGAGTCACACCGTCGGACAGCTCGATTCCCTGCCGAAGCCGGCGCAAATCCCCTTCTCCGGGAACGCCACGAACCGTGGCCAGATATTCCTTGGCCACCTTGTGCTTGGGGTGCTGCACGCGATTTGCAAGCTCTCCGTCGTCGGTGACCAGGAGCAGGCCTGTCGTCTCGGCGTCGAGTCGGCCCACCGGGTAGAGACGCCGGGCCTGGTGCTCTGGTGGCAGCAGATCCAAGACAGTCGTGCGGCCCTGCGGGTCGCGACTTGTGACGACTACCCCAGCCGGCTTGTGGAAGGCCAGCCAGCGCCGGTCAGGGATCGGCTCAATTGGTCTTCCCTCGACTTCGATCCTGTCCAGCTCGGGATCTATCAGGCGCCCTGCAGCCGGCGCCATGCGGCCGTTCACGTTGACGAAGCCGCCGGCTATCAGCCGATCAGCCTCACGACGAGAGGCGATGCCCGAGTGGGCCAGGAACCGGTTCAGCCGTTCCGTGATGCCGTCCGCTCCCGACCTGACAAGAGCAGCGCTCGCTGCTCCGCGACCTCGACGGGGTCCAGCGGAGGGGGGTCTGACTCGGTGTCCGTTGCAGTCGGCACGGGCAGCTCCTGGAGCGATTCCAAGCCCAGCAGCTGGAGAAAACGCATGGTGGTGCCGTACAGCTTGGGCAGGCCTGGCGCCTGTGCCCTGCCGACTTCGCTGATCAGCGCCCTCAGCTGCAGGTTGGCGAGGACGCTCTCGCAGCCGACGCCTCTCACCTCCTCGATTCGGGCCCTGGTCACCGGCTGCTGGTAGGCGATGACGGCGAGTGTCTCGTAGGCGGCGGCTGAGAGCCGGCCGGCCACCTCGGGCCGAAGCGCTCGGCGCACTTGGGCTGCCACCTCGGGGCGGGTGACGAGTTGAACCTGGTCCTGCTGGCGCTGCAGCATAAGACCTCGCATCTCCAGTGACTCCCGCAGGTGGCCAAGGGCCGCCTCCAACTCGGGCCGGGCGGCATCGGTTGCCCGCTGGAGCTCCCGCAGCTCGAGCGGCCGGGTGGAGGAGAAGAGAATCGCCTCGATCGCCGCCGAGAGTCGTTGCCGCTCGCTCACGCGGGTTCCACCCAGATCCGCTCGAAGCTCTCCCGCTGCCGCACGCGGATCTCACCGCGGCGGAGCAGCTCCAGGATGGCGACGAAGGTGACAACGGCTTCCAAGCGGTCCAGCGATTCCAGGATCAGCTCGGTCAGGTCAAAACCACCCTGCCCCAGCCGAGAGCGCAGGACCTCCAGTTTGTCCGCCAGCGTCCAGGTGTGGCCTGTATAGATCAGTGGCCGCGGCGGCAGGCGTGCCAGCACGCTCTGGAAGGCACCTACCAGGGCGTCCACCCCCAGCGGCTCCTCCTGGCCCTCCGTCTCGATCTCGCGGGCCGGCGGGGCGAAGCTGGTTTCGTCGCGCTCGGCGCGGCGGCTGAGCTCGTGTGCCATCTCTTTGTAGGCCCTGTACTCCAGCAGCCTTCGGCGCACCTCCTCCTCCCAGCCGAGCAGTTCCGACTCCTCAGGTTCGGGTTCGTCTTCGGGCAACAGTCGGATCGACTTCAAGAGCAGCAGCCGAGAGGCCAGCCAGAGAAATTCGACCATCTCGCCGACATCCCTCGCCTCCAGCTCCGCAACCTGCGCCAGATAGGCGTCGGTCAGTTCGGCCAGCCGGAGTTCAAAGATGTCGATCTCGCTGCGCTCAACCAGGGTGAGCAGGAGCTCCAGCGGTCCCTCGAAAAGGGGTGACTTGACCCGGAGCTGCGGGGCCATCTCGACCGCGCGGGCCTCGTCGTGCATCGGCTGGCAATGTTAGCTGGCAGCGGGCCGCCGCTTGGTGGGCCAACTCCGTGTCGCCGGCGCGGCGATCCCGTGCAATTATCACCGCCGCGCAGGATCGGTCCTGATCTCTCCTGAGTCAGGGCGAGAAGCAGGGTCACCCGCACCCCAGAACCAGCCAGGCGGGCTGCCAGCAGGCCGCCCACTCCTCCGGTGCCGAGAATCGCCTGTCTCACCCCGGCCGGGCCTCGTCGATCAGCTCCCTGGCTCGCGCCAGCGCCTTCTCCGTCACGCCGCCCGACATCATGCGCGCCAGCTCGGCCGCTCGCTCGGCGCCACTCTTGAGCTCGCGTACCTGCACCACGTTGCGGCCCGAGCCGCCCAGCGTCTTCTCCACCACCAGGTGATGATCGGCGTAGCAGGCGATCTGCGCCAGATGCGTGACCACCAGCACCTGGTGCCGCCGGCCGAGGCGCTGCAGGCGCAGACCCACCTGGCGGGCCGCCTCACCGCCGATGCCCGCGTCCACCTCGTCGAAGACCAGCGTCGGCAGCCGGTCCGCCTCGGCTGCCGCTGTCCGCAGCGCCAGCATCACACGCGACAGCTCACCCCCCGAGGCGACCCGCGCGAGCGGTCCGAGTGGCTCGCCGGGATTGGCGGCGAAGAGCATCTCCGCCTGCTCGGCTCCCTCGGCGCCCAGCTCCGGCCTTCCCGCCAGCTGGATCTCGAAGCGGGCGTCCTCTAAACGCAACCCCTTCAGCTCCGCCGCGACCGCCTGAGTCAGCCGCGCCGACGCCTCCGTTCGGGCGTCGGTCAGCGTCCCGGCGGCGGCTTCCAGCTCGGCGCGGCGGGCGGCGACGGTGGCCCGGGCCAGGTTCAGCCGCGGGCCCAGATCGCCCGCCTCTGCCAGCTGAGTCTCAAGCCGAGCCCGCTCCTCAATCGCAGCCTCAAGGCTTCCGTTGTAGCGGCGCTTCAGCTGCTCCAGCACCGCCAGGCGGTCCTCGATCTCGGCCAGGCGGCGAGGATTGTTGTTGAGCGAGTCAAGGTAGTGGCGGAGCTCACTTCCGATCTCCCCCACCTCCTCGGTCAAAAGCGCCAGCCGTTCCGGCAAGGCGGCCAAGCGGGAGTCAAGCTCGGCGGCCGAGCGGAGAGCGCCAACGGCGGCGGCCAGGCTCGCATCGGTGCGCAGAGTCTGGCCTGCGTCACCCACGAGCTCCGCCAGCCGTACGGCGTGTCGGGCTGCTGCCCGCTCGGCACTCAGCTCCTCGTCCTCTCCGGGCCTCGGGTTGGCGCTGTGGAGTTGGTTAAGCTGCCAGCGCAGGTACTCCTCGTCCTGCCGGCTTCGCGTGGCGATCGCCTCCAGCTCCTGCAGGGCCGTGAGGGCTTGCAGCCAGGCAGTGTAGGCCGCGGCCACAGTGATTCGCGGCTCCTGGGCGCCGGCGAACTCGTCCAGCAGCTGTGTCTGTGTTTGCGGCTCCAAGAGCAGCTGCTGATCATGCTGGCCGTGCACGCCGACCAGCCGGCTGCCCAGCTCGCGCAGCTGAGCCGGGCTCGAAACCCTGCCGTCGAGCCTTGCCGCTGATCGCCTACCAACCTCTCGACTGAGCCTGAGCCGACCGGCCGGGCGCAGGAAGAGCGCCGCCACAGTCGCTCGCTCAGCACCTTCGCGGATCTGGTCCTGGCTGGCTCTGCCGCCCAGCGCCAAGGCCAGGGCGTCAACCAGCAGCGACTTCCCGCTGCCCGTCTCGCCAGTGAGCAGGTTTAGACCTTGACCGAACTGCACACAGGCGCGTTGGATGAGCGCCAGCTCCTGCACCTCCAGCTGCGCTAGCACAGCCGGCTTCAGAGGGTCGGCACGAGCGGGAGCCCCCAGCCCAGCTTCTTCTGCAGCAGACCGTAGAAGCGGTCGGCCTGGCCCAGCCGCACCATTTGGAGACGCCGAGGATGGGCGGCCACTTCGATCCTGTCCCGTTGGGCCAGCCGGCGGGCTTTCTGCCCGTCAACGGCCAGCAAGCCAGTGGTGCGGCTGAGCTGCAAAGTCAACTGATGGCTGCCCGGAAACACGATTGGGCGCACGGTGAGCGCGAAGGGATTGATGGGCACGAGAAGAAGGTTCTCGACACTGGGCTCCAGGATGGGACCCCCGGCCGCCAGGGCGTAAGCGGTGGAGCCGGTGGCGGTGGCCACGAGGAGGCCGTCCGCGTCGATCACGCCCACCTGTTCGGTATCCACGCCGATGTGGAGCCGGAGGAGGCCGCCGTCGGCGCCGCGCTGAATGACCACTTCGTTGACGCCCACCTGGCGCTCAGCAGCGCCGTCCTGTCCTGTCACAGTCACCTGCAGGACTGTGCGCTCCTCGAGCCGGAAGCGCCCGGCTAGGAAGGCCTGCAGACCGCGCTTCAGCCCGGTCAGCTCCAGCTCGGTGAGGAAGCCCAGGCGGCCCAGGTTGACGCCGAGCAGGGGCACGCCCGCCGGCGCTGCCAGCCGTGCGCCGGAAAGCAGAGTGCCATCCCCGCCCAGAGTCAGCAGCAGGCGCGTGCGGCGAAGCTGCCTCAGAAGGCGGTGGCTGCCGCCGCGGGGCGCCTCCCAGCACTCTAGGCCTGCGCCGGACAAAAGCCGGCGCGCCTCGACGATGGCTGGCAGGTGCCTGTCAACGCCTGGATGGAAGAGAATGCCGACTGCGTCTTTCACAGCGCCATCCTAATCATTCTGGACATTCGCCGGACGCTGTTCGCCAGTGGGGGTCGACCCCTCCGGTGCCCGGAGATGGAGAAGTCTTTCCACATTTCCCTCGGCTCCCGGCAGGCCGGAGACGACTTCACCCAGGACAGCTATGCCCTGGCCCTCGCACCAGGCCCGGAAGCGAGCGAGCGCGGCGGCGATGGCAGCTTCGTCGCGAACGACGCCGCCCTTTCCCACCTCGCGCCGGCCCACCTGAAACTGAGGTTTGAAGAGCACTACCAGCTCGGCGCCCGGGGCGCAGCGACAGAGCGCCGGCAGGACCAGCTCCAGCCCGATGAAGGAGACGTCCACGACGATCAGCTGTGGCTGTTCAGGAAGCTGCTGCAGCGTCCGAGCGTTGACTCGCTCCAGCAGGACCACCCGGGGATCCTGCCGCAGTCGCCAGTGGAGCAGTCCCCTGCCCACGTCGATGGCGTAGACGCGAGCGGCTCCGCGCTGGAGAAGGACGTCGGTGAAACCGCCGGTCGAAGCGCCGACATCGGCACAGATTCGGCCGGTCACCTTCACCCCGAAGACATCCAAAGCCCCTGCCAATTTGGCACCGGCTCGGCTTACGAAAGCCGGTGGCGCCACGACGTGCAGCGGTTCAGCTCCCACCAGCCGATCGGACCTGCGCACGGTTTCGTCCCCCACTCTGACCTTGCCGGCCAGGATGAGCGCCTGGGCCTGGCTGCGCGATTCTGCCATCCCCGCCCTGACAAGGGCCAGATCCAGCCGCTGGCGCGACCGACCCTCCACTAGAACGGCAGCAGGCCGATCGCGATGCCCAGCGCCGCGCCCACCAGCACCTGAACCGGGGTGTGGCCCACCAACTCGCGCAGCCGGTCCTCGCGGATGCCGCGCTGAGCCCTTAGGTCATCCACCAAACGGTTCAGCACCGAAGCCTGCCGGCCGGCCGCCCGCCGCACGCCCTGGGCGTCGTACATGACGACCAGCGACAGCACCAGCGCGACAGCAAACACTGCTGAGTTGACTCCGTTGACGCGACCGAGGGCGGCGGTCACCGCCATGACCAGCGCCGAATGGGAGCTCGGCATGCCACCCATCTCGGCCAGAATGCGCAGATCCAACCGGCGGCGCCTGGCGCTGTGGAGTCCCAGCTTCAGGGTCTGGGCGACGAGCCAGGCGATGGCTGCCGGTAACAGATAACGCTGCACTGGTCGACTCTAGTGGGAGCGGCCGCGACTCGGCGCCGTCCGGGCTTCCTCCAGCCTCTCTCCGGCGTCCCTGAGCAGGCGCTCCGCCAGCTCGTAATCGACCACAATTTGCTGCAGAGGCGCGCGGGGATCGTTCAGGCGCTGCAGGGCAGCCTCCAACCGATCGAGCAGACCGTCCACCGGCTCGGGCCCGGTGCGGCCCTCAGCTGGGGACCTCACGCAGGGCCCCCGCCACGATCCTGCCCAGGACCCCGTTGACAAAGCGGCCCGACTCCTCGCCGGCGAAGGTCTTGGCCAGGTCGATCGACTCATTCAGCGCGGCGCGGAGTGGCACCTCGCCGCCAAAGCGGATCTCGTAGACGGCGATCCGCAGGACTGTGCGGTCCACCCTGCCCATCTGCTCAGGACTCCAGTTCGTCGAGGCGGCCCGGATCAGGCTGTCGATCTCCCCGCCATGTTCGAGCACACCGGCCACGAGCCTGCCCGCGAATTCCCGCTCGGCCGGCTCAGCAGCCTCATCTGCGGCCAAGTAGTCGACGGCAGCCTGAGGTCCTTCCGGGCTGCTCTCGAGTTGAAACAGAGCCTTCAGCGCGAGCTCTCGAGCCCGGTGGCGAGAACCAGCCACGACGAGCGATCAGAAGGGTTGAGGGGAAGCCGGCGTTCCCTTCAGAATCCCGATTCCGAGCGTGGTTACAGCTGTGGTAGACGACATCAGAAGGCGACGCTGGACACGAAGACGCTCACCTCGGCTACCTCCAGTCCCAGCATGCGTTCCACGGCTTCCACCACGTTGGCCTGTACCCGCCCTGCGACTTCCTGCAGCGCCGCCGTTGAAACGACTGTCAGAAAGACGTCGAGATGGATCTTGCGCTCGGCGTCCAGCGCGACCCGCACTCCGCTGTGGACGGTCTGCCGCTTCAGCCAATCCATCAGCTGCCGGGCGCTGGCGTGGTCCACATCCTGCACGCCCTCCACCTCTCGGGCAGCCAGCGCTGCGATGCTGGCTATGACCTCGTTGGCCACCCGCACGCTGCCGGAAGTCGCCTGCGCCACTTGCCCGATGCTACCTGAGGGTGCTGCGCAGAGCCACCTTACCCAGCCCGGCCTGTCAGCCGGCCGACAGCCGCCGGGATGCCGGGTAGGGAAAGATGTCAATGATCTCGGCGCTGCGCACCAGCGCCTGGGTGTTTTGCCAGAAGGTCACCTCGTAGAGATCGCTGTGGAGCACCTCCAGCGCCTTTCGCTGCTCGGCCGTGAAGCCCAGGAAACGCCCGAACTCCTCCGGAAAGAGGTCTCTCGGACCGACCCCGAACCACGCCTCGTCGGCCAGGTCATCCTGGTCGTTGACGGCCGCGGGCAGGGTTCGGAAAGTGAAATCTGAGAGCAGTCCCAGCTCGTCGTAGTCGTAGCAGACAACTCGCGAGTGACGGGTCAGCCCGAAGTTCTTGGGCAGCAGCTCGCCAGGGAAAATGCCGCTGGCGGCGAGGTCCTTGATAGCCTGACCGAAGTCGGCGATGGCGGCGGCGGCCGCCGCCGGGTCGGCCTGGCCCAAGTACCAGTCCAGGGGCGTCACCCGGCGCTCCAGGTAGGCGTGGTGGACGACCACCCGATCCGCTTCCAACTCGACTGTGTGCTCGGCGTCGCGCCGGAACTCCCGAAGGAGATCGGGCGCGAACCTGGCGCTGTTGAATTGCAGATGCTCGAACTCCTGGGCCTCGACCAGGCGCCCGGCTCGATCGTGGTGGAAGACCAGCCTGTACTTGTCCCGAATCTGCTCGGGCGTGACCGGCTTGAGCACCGGAAAGCAATCGCGGATCACCTTGAAAACAACGTCGTAGCCGTCCATAGTGAAGACCAGCATCACGGTGCCGGGCGTGCCCGGAGCCGCCTCGAAGCGGCAATCAGAGGTAGCCAGATGACGCAGCAGGTCCCTGTACAGCTCGGTCTTGCCGTGCTTGTGATGGCCCAGGGCGATGTAGAGCTCAGCGACAGGCTTCTTCGGCATCAGCTCCTTCAGGAGCCTGACCAGTTGGTGGGACGGCCCCAGGTCGATGAAGAGGTGGGAGCGGGTGAAGCTGAAGACGATGCTGATGTCGTCCTCCCCGGTCAGGACGGCGTCCAATGTGACGCCGGCCTCTGAATTCAGGAAGGCAAGGCCGAAGGGCAGGCAGCGATCCTCGCTCACCAGCCGGCCGATCAGATAGGCGCCCTTACGGCGGAAGAAGGGTGCGCGGATCACCTCGGCCCGACGAAATGGGTTCTCGAAGCCGGCCGACCGCACGCCTTCGAGCAATAGAGCGGCGCCCCGACTGGCGTCCCGCTCTCGATCGGCAAGCGTGCGGTCGAACCAAGAGTCGGCCAGCAGCGAACGCAAGACCGCCGCACAGTCATCACCCTCGTAGATCCGCCAGAGTTCCGCTGCGGGCACCTCGTCTGGAACCGCGAAGTCGGGGTCGACGAACTCGATGTTGGCGTCCACGCCCTCCGTGGCGAAGATCCGCCGCGTCACCGAGTTGAAGAAGGTCTCCGCCAGCTCCCAATCCGGCCGGCCGGCGATGAGACCTGAGTAGACGGCCTTCATCCCGGCCCAGATCAGGCGCTCAGCCGACCGCTGACCAAGCATGCTCTCCACCTGCCTCTGCGCACCGTCCACCGCCCCTGTGTACAGGTCGAGCCGCTCGCTCGCGTCGGCGGCGGCACCCGACCAATCCCGTTCGAGGAACCTCTCCTGGGCGCGGCGGGTGATCTGCTCGAAGGTGCCGGAGTAGTCGACGAACCGACTGAAGACGGCGCTGGCGGCGATATTCGCCAGCCGGCTGGCGGAGAGACTGACTGTCGGCTCCGCCATGTCAATCTCCTATGTCAAGC
>JALZAW010000446.1 GCA_030948155.1 Candidatus Dormiibacterota bacterium
CGGGGCCACCGTCTACGACAGGCCTCAGGAGATGGTGAAGATCTACGTGGGCGCCTCAGGCGAGGTTGCCGCACGCTTCGCGGGACGGCAGGCGGACGGTTTCATCTGCACCTCGGGCAAGGGGGCGGAGCTGTACAGCGAAAAGCTGCTCCCAGCAGTGGCCGAGGGCGCCCGCGCGGCGGGTCGCGACTTCGAGGCGATCGAGAAGACCATCGAGCTGAAGGTGTCCTTCGACACCGACCGGCCACGGGCGCTCGCCGACACCCGGATCTGGGCGGCGCTGGCGCTGCCCGCCGAAGACAAGGCGAACGTTCACAATCCACGCGAGATGGAGAAGCTCGCCGCCAAGATCGAGCATCCGGAGAAGCGCTGGCTGGTATCAGCGGATCCTGACGAGCACATAGAGCAGCTGCGACCCTATCTGGAGCTCGGCTTCACGCACCTGATCTTTCACGCTCCGGGAGACGATCAGGCTCGCTTCCTGAGGCTCTACTCGGAGCAAGTGGTACCTCGCCTGCGCACTCGCTGGGGGTGAGCGGCTCGCCCGAAAGCGTCTGGGCGATTGTTCTGATCAAGGACTTCGGGTTCGCCAAGGAGCGACTGAGCGCCGTCCTGCCCAGGGGCGAACGGCGGGAGTTGGCGCGGCGTAATGCGGAGCTCGCCCTGGCGGCGGCCGGCGCGGCAGACCACGTTCTGGCCGTCTGCGGCGGCTTGCAGGCGGCCGAACTGGCCCGCCTCGCTGGGGTGGAGGTTCTGCTGGAAGCGCGGCCGGCCGGCCAGAATGCTGCCGCGCGGCTCGGCATCAACTTCGCCCGGCAGCGTGGCGCCGGGGCAGTGCTTCTGCTCTCCAGCGACCTTCCCCTGATCCGGCCCGGCGACATCGCCGAACTGCTCGCGCACGCCCGGACGCTAGGTGAGCCGGCGGTGCTGGCGGCGCCAGCGACCGGCCGCGGCGGCACCAACGCCCTCTGTCTTCGCCCACCCGACGCGATTGACCTGCACTTTGGGGACGACTCGCTGCCCAAGTTCCAGGCTGACGCCGATCGGCGCGGTGTCGCCTTCGCGCTCTTCGAGTCACCAGCCCTGGCGCTGGACCTCGATGAACCAGCCGACTTGGCTCAGCTGGCCGACCCTCGATTCACTGGATCGGTGGATCGGAGGGAGGGCTGACTTTGAGGCGGCTCGAGGTCCTGGGTGTCGAGGGACTGCCCGAGGTACGGCCCGGCGACGACCTCGCTGGGCTCATCCTGGCTCGCTGTTCTTTGCGCGAGAGAGATGTGGTGGTGGTCGCCCAGAAGGTGGTTTCCAAGGCGGAGGGCCGGCTGCGCCATCTGCCCGAGGTGCGGCCGAGTGCAGAGGCGCTGGCTTACGCTCGCCAGATTGCCGGCGACGCGCGCCTGCTGCAGGTGATCCTGGACGAGAGCGTCCGGGTGGTACGCGCCGAGCGGGTTCTGATTGTGGAAACGAAGCACGGCTTCATCTGCGCCAATGCGGGAGTCGACCATTCGAACGTGCCGGGCGAAGAGACTGTGGTGCTGCTGCCCGAGGACTCGGACCGCAGCGCTGCCGAACTTCGCCTGCGGCTCTGCCAGGCCAGTGGGGTCCGAGTTGGCGTCATAGTTGCCGACACCTTCGGCAGGGCCTGGCGCATGGGCATCGCCAACGTGGCGCTGGGGGTGGCGGGGCTGCCCGGCCTGATCGATCACCGCGGCCGGCCGGACGACTTCGGCCATGAAATGCAGGCGACCGTGATAGCCGTAGCGGATGAGCTGGCGGGGGCAGCCGAGTTGGTGATGGGCAAGACCGAGAGGATTCCCGTCGCCATCGTGCGCGGCTGGCGGGCAGACGCACCTGAGAACAGCGGCCGGGATCTGATCCGCCCGGCCGAGCTCGACCTCTTTCGATGATCGGCCCCAGAGTTGTGCTGCTGGCCGGCGGGACAGGGGGCGCGAAGCTGGCGGCCGGGCTCCAGGCTGAGCTGCCTGATCAGCACCTGACTGTCATTGCCAACACCGCTGATGATGTGGACTTCTGGGGTCTGCGCATCTCCCCCGACCTGGACTCGGTGCTGTTCCGGCTGGCCGGCATCTTCAACGAAGGAACGGGGTTCGGCGTGATCGAGGAGACGTTCAACACTCACTCCCAGATGAAGCGCCTCGGCGCTCCCGATTGGTTCTGGCTGGGCGACCGGGACCTTGCCTTTCACCTGATCCGCAGTGAGCTGCTGCGGTCGGGGCGCCGGCCGAGCGAGGTGGCGCTGGAGCTATGCCGCCGGCTGGGGCTTTTGAGCCAGGTACTGCCAATGTCTGACGATCAGGTGCGGACAGTCTTCGAGACCGAGCAGGGTCGCCTTGGCTTTCAGGAGTACTTCGTGCGCGAGAAGTTACGTCCGGAGATGCTGGGTTACGTCTTCGAGGGGGCGGCAGCCGCCCGGCCCTCGCCGGAAGCGAAGGCGGCCCTGGCGGCTGCTCAACTGGTCATCATCGGCCCCTCCAACCCGCTGATCAGCATCGGCCCCATCCTGGAGGTGCTCGGCTCGCAGCTGGAGCGGCAGCGGACGGTGGCGGTTTCGCCGCTGGTGGGCGGCAGGGCGCTGAAGGGACCGACTGCCGAGATGCTGATCAAGGCGCGCGGAGCTGCCACCCCAGAGGTGGTGGCCCGGGAATACGCAAGGGTGGCGGGCGGATTCGTCCTCGATAAGGTGGATCACGACTGCGCCGTGCACA
This sequence comes from Candidatus Dormiibacterota bacterium, assembly GCA_030948155.1. Lineage (GTDB taxonomy): Bacteria > Chloroflexota > Dormibacteria > Dormibacterales > Dormibacteraceae > Dormiibacter. Next base: position 2,727 of record JALZAW010000446.1, read on the forward strand.
TAGCTGCGCTCGGCTACCGGGTGGCGGTCACTGACACCGTGATGGCAGACAGGGAGGCCGCCAGGCGACTGGCAAGGGAGATCTTGGGCACATGGACGAGCTGAGGCGTCAGGCCGCGAGTCTGGACCCGGATGCGCTGTGCT
>JALZAW010000447.1 GCA_030948155.1 Candidatus Dormiibacterota bacterium
CCCCTCCGGGCGGGCCTCTCGGATCCGGGCGGGGAGTGGCGGCGGGACACGCGCTGGCGCCTGTCCCCTGCCTGCCACGGCGGGCATTATAGGCGCTCTCGCTATGCGATGTTAGTGGGAGTGGAGGGCTCGCTGGTGGCCTTTACCAACAGGTGCTCAATGCTCTCGGCCGTGGACTGCCGACCAAAACAAAGGACCCTGGGTGGCTTCCAGAAGGCTGGGGACTAGGCGGAGACGGCGCCCCTCCGACGCGACCGCGGTTCATCTATTGATGGTTTGGTCGGACTCCCCTGCTGTCAGGTTTTACGCCAGGCTGTGCGCTTTCCAAGGGCCGCGCGGCGGCATTCTTTAGGCCGTCAGGTATCAGCTCAAATACGCGCCCTCCCCTTCTTCCTCCTGCTGTCGACGACGTCTCTTTCTGGCCTTCCGGGACTCCTTGTAGGCCGGGGTCAACGAATAGGTCACAGCGACCCCTTCCTCGAGGTGATCCTGCCATTCGACGTCGTAGCCCATCGCTTTCAGCCGAGCCAGGTCCTGGGTAAGCTCCCAGGCGGTCGGATAGACGTCGTAGTGGGTAAGCGGCCATTCGTCGGTGTCGACCCAGGACTGCTCCAGGAAGTAGCGGCGGTGGTCCGCGGCTCGCAGCGCCGCTTGCGCTCTCTTCGCTGCTCGACGCTCGGCCCCGCCGAAGATGGCCACTGCGATCAGGAGAACGATCACGACGCAGACCGCGAGAACGATCAGCGAACCCAGGATGAAGTGGTCGGCGGCCTGTTGGTACTGCTGAGGCGTCAGGTCGGCGGTGATGACCTGATAGCTCATCGCCTCGTCCCTCCGATTCCGTCTTTCGGAACCTTGCGCGCGCACACGCGCGCGACCTCGACACCCATCGTCTTCGGCGGACGGACGGACGGACGGACGAGCAATCTCAGGCGATCAAACACTTGCCCAGCGTCCTCTACTCACCCGCCGCGCCTCTCCCCGAGCGACCAGTCGCTTAAGACGATCGTAGATCCAGGTGCGCTGGCCGAGTCCCAGGGCTCTCAGCTCGTCAAGCGAAAGTCCGTCGGACCCAGCCTCAGCGAGCGCGGCCTGCAGCGCTGCGTCCGGATCCAGCTGAGCCTCGTTCGGACCGCTAGGCTCGGGCTGGTCGGGTCGGGCGTGACTGCTGAGAACGGCATTGGCCGTGATGGCGTCGAGCTGCGGGCGCCGACCCATGCAGGCATCGACGGCGGCCGCCACGGCTGAGTCCGACATCAGATAGCAGCGGGCCGGGACGGGCTGCACGTGCTCGGGCGAGTCTGAGATGAGGAAGCTCCCCGGCTCGCGGAGCAGACGATCAGCTCGCCAGCCTTCGCGGACCAGGCCCCCGCCCAGCACCATATCGGCCTCTCGGGTCTCCGTGACACGCATACAGATCCTCGTGTGGAGCTGACCGCGGAGCGCCACGCCGCTCTCATCGGTCGACTCCAGCTGTTTAGCGCTGGGTCGCTGGGTGGCAGCGATTAGCTGGACGCCCGGAGCCCGACCGAGGCGAGCGATCCGCTGGACCAGGGTCAACCCCGCGTCACCAAGCTCGGAGATTTCGTCCACCACGATCAGCAGCAAGGGCTCTGAGGCGCTCGGCCGCCAGCGCCGCCAACGTCGAGTAGCCAGCAGCTCCATGCGAGCATCCAGAGCCGCGTTCGCCGCCTCCAGCAGACGCTTGGCCTCAGCGGGCGAGGTGGCGAGGCGATCCAGCACGGGCTCCCAGGCTGCCAACTCCATGCCGCCTTTGAGGTCGATGCCCCACAAGACAAGGTCCTGACAGCCAGCCAGGCTGCCCAGGGCGACGTTTATCAGCCCCGACTTGCCCGACCCGTTTACGCCGGCGATCAGGACGTGCCGCTGACGGTCCTTCTCCCAGAGTCGCAGCTCGACGATCCGATGGTCCTCGAAGACGCCGAGCGCGATCGCCTCGGTGATGGAGCTCACCGAGGGCCGCGTCCAGAGGATCGGTTTGGCGAGCGGGTCGCGATCGACGACTCGGAGCGTGCAGTGGTCGGCTCGCTCGGCATTTGGGAGCACTCGCACGGCACCTGGTCGCACGCGCAGCGCCGACTCCAAGCGGGGCAGCTTGGCGACCAAGTCGGCGCTGGTCTGCCCCCGAAAGCGGTTGAGCTGCAGCCGCACCGTCTGCCCGAGGTGATCGCGCTGGACACCGAGGACGGCGGAGCCTGAGAGCTGCAGGCCTTCGGCGAGTTCCGGCCAGACGGCAGCCAGATCGGCGGTTGGCTCCCGCTCGCGCCAGCGCCGCCAGATGCGACGGCCAGCGATCAGGGCGACTGCCGAGAGAACCACCATCAGGGCCCCCAGGACCCGATGAGAGTTCACGAAGGCAAGAACACGGAGAATCGTCTGTCGCTGCGCCACATAGACCAGGATGCCCAGAATGCCCGCCGCCACCACGTAAACGGCAGGCGGTTCGAGCACCGGCTCCAGCAGGCACTCGAGGCCGCGCTCCAGCTCGCTGTCGAGCTGCTTCATGGCCGCAGGACGAACCCCGCAACGTCTGGGTCCGGGTAGGCGGAGATCCGCTGGTCGACCGTGCCAGTCACCTTGCCGCCATCGGCGTAGTTCATCTCCGACACGGTGTACTGACCGTGCGCGACTGCGATCACGTTGCCGACGTGGCCATAACCGGAGTAGGTCGGCGAGCGGTTGTAGACCACCAGGGCGCCCACTGAAGGCTGATCGCTGATGCGGTAGCCGGCTGCAGCGGCGTTGCCCAGCCACTGCCAGGCATCGCCACGCCAGGCGACCGGGAAGTTCCGCGCCGCCCACCATGTGCACTCCCCAAAGGCGAAGCTGAAGCTAGGTCCCGACGTCG